>JBFJWV010000233.1:0-2832 GCA_041623515.1 Thermoplasmatota archaeon
TCATTGTGGCAAGCGGTGAAGCGCTTCCCCTCGCCGCCCAAAGCATGGATGCATCCGTCGAAGACATCGCGATTCTCGAAGGCATGGCCTGCGTTGGCAAGACCCTCGGACATCTGGGCATTCGGAGCCACTCCGGCGCCATGATTGTGGGCCACTGGGCCGTTGGAGGCCACCGGCCGCGCCGATTCAATCCGGACCGCGAAGTGCGCGTCGGGGACCGCTTGCTCATTTTGGGCACCCCGCTGCAAATCAGCCGCGCCCAAGATTTGCTTGAAAACGACGGGGCCGACGAGGAGGAATAGGTGGAGCCGGGGCTGCTGGTTCTGCTGGCGTTCGCAGGAGTCCTCGCCGGATTCGTTGACAGCATCGTTGGCGGTGGCGGCGTGGTGACTTTGCCGGCCCTGCTTGCCAGCGGGATGCCCCCGCACCTGGCCGTGGGAACCAACAAAGTCGTCGGGACCGGTGCCAGCGGCGTGGCGTCCTGGCAGTACGCTCGGCACGGCTTCGTGGTCCGACGCGTCGCCTTGTTGGGTGCCCCGCTCGCAACGGCCGCAAGCATCGTCGGGGCCGCCACCATTTTGCGACTTCCGGAAGAATTCATCCTGGTTTCCGTGAGCCTGGTCATTCTGGCCATGGTTCTGTGGGTCCTGGCGCGGCCCAAGTTTGGCAAAGGCAGCGCGTCGCCCGCCCTGTTGCCCCGCCTATCCCTCGTCGTCGTGACCCTCGCCGTTGTGATTGGATTCTACGATGGTCTGCTTGGCCCAGGAACCGGGACCTTCCTGCTGTTCGGATTTGTGGCGTTCACCGGGATGCCATTTCTCCAAGCCACGGCCAACGGGCGGGTGCTCAATTTCGGCAGCAACGTCGGCGCGCTGGTGTACTTTGCACTGGTGGGCAACGTGGACTGGACCGTGGGGCTCGTCATGGCCGCGGGCACCGTGACCGGGAGCTACGTAGGCAGCCGGTCCAACATCCGGACCGGCGCCAAGTGGGTGCGCCCGCTGTTCGTGGTCATTGCCGTGGCCCTTTTGGCCCGCATCATTTGGGATTTGGCATAGTTTCAAATCCAGCTTCGGGTCAAAACGACACACAGGCCTGGGATCCGAGTCCCTCCGCTGCCGCGCATGCGGAGCGGGCCAGGCGGGCCGACGTGGAGGTGAACCCCATGAAGACGCCCGCCCAAAACGATGAAGCCACCTGGCAAAAGCACGATTTCTTTGACCGCCCCGTTGCCCAAATCGAGCCCACGACCGATGTTGTGGAATTGCTTGAACAAATGCGCAACACCAGTGCGCAAGGCCGCCAAATCGGCCTGGTGTGCGATGTTCTGCGGCGGGCCCTGGAGGACCCGGACCGGCCCACGGTCATTCTCGCAACGGCCGGCACCCTGATTTCAACCGGCATGCGCACCCTGTTCACTCGACTCATGGAAGCCGGGTTCATTGACGCCTGGGTCAGCACCGGCGGCTGCATTGATGATGACCTCTACCTGAGCCTCGGAGGCCCCGTGGGCCAAGGACGCCCCACGGTGGACAATTTGGTGCTGCGGTCGCACATGATTGACCGCCTCTACGATTCCTACATCGATGAGGACTTCCTGCGTGCCTGCGACGGCTACGTGAGCTACTTGGTTGACGAACCCGAATTGGCTGGCGTGCGAACAAGCCGCGAGTTCACCCAAAGCGTGGGCGACGCCGTGCGCGCCGGCAAGGAACTCAACGGTCTGCGCCCCCAAAACGAGGGCGTGCTTGCCAAGGTCAGCGAATTGGAAGTCCCCCTGTGGATTCCCGCGCTGACCGATTGCTCCATGGGCATTGGCCTCGCCATCAACCATTGGCGGCACGTGCGCCGCGGGACCCAGAAACAGTTCGTGCACGACCCCGTCGCGGACAATTGGGAACTGACGCAACTGAAGGGCAACAGCAAGAAGAGCTGCGTCATCTACCTCGGCGGTGGGGTCCCCAAGAACTTCGTCAACGATTGCGAAGTGGTTTGCGAGACCACCGAATACACCGATCGCGAAGGCCACGAATACGCCGTCAACATCACCATGGACAGGCCGGAATGGAACGGCCTCAGCGGCTCGACCTTGGACGAGGCCCAATCCTGGGGCAAGGTCCACGCCGAAGCCACCCATGCCACCTGCTACGCCGACGTGCTGATGGCATGGCCGCTGGTTGCCAACTACCTGCTGGCCACGTGCAAGCCCCGTGAATTGCTGCGCCCACAGTGGAACGGCCACGAGCTGGTTGAACTGGCCGGACGGCCAGTGGTTCCCCGCAGCGGGGACTTTGCCGAAGCGCCTGAAGCGCCGGCTCCGCTTGAATCGGCTTAGCAGTGGTCCGCGCCGAAGTGGCGGTCAATGAGCAGAATGCCCTCGACCACTTCGCCACCGGAGTAGGTTCCGTCCAAGCGACCGTCCACGTAGCAGTACGCAGTGTCGGTCTCGGCAAATGCCCAGAACGAGTAGCCACCCTCTTCATCCAAGGGGAACGCAAGGCAGCCCTTGCTGTCAACGTGCTTGGTGCTGTACGGGCGGGCGTCGCGTGAACTGGCTTCGTTCGTCTTGCCAAAGTAGGTCGCCGTTACCTCCAGGTCCCGGGCATCAACGCGGCCTAGGGTGTCTTGGGTGAATTGAACCTCGAGAATGATTTGCTTCTCCCAGTTTTCGTTGTAGGCATGACCACACGGGCCATCCAACACTTCGTCGGCGGTCAAGAAGTCAAAAAATCCGCCCCCATCTTCACTCGTGCAACCCGCCAGGGCTGGAACAAGCAGCAACAGGAACACAATTCCACCACGCATGCCGAACGCATCGCCTGGACCCCCTCA
>JBFJWV010000234.1:0-2799 GCA_041623515.1 Thermoplasmatota archaeon
CTTGTGGACCCCGGTGGGGTTGTCCGCCAAGTAGCGAACGGTGGTGTTGGTTGTGTGCGTCCGCAGCAGCGCCTTCTGGCTCACGTCCGTGCTGAACGTCCCGCCCCAGCCTGTGCTGCCCGTTTTGCCGCCGTGTTCGTGAATGGCTTTGCCCCGTTTCAGGTCATTCTTGGCGACCGTCAGTTTGGCGGGGTCAGCCAAGTAGAAAGTGTCCTGCATTTCACGGGCAGGGTGATCTTGCGGGATGAACAACGCGTCCATGTTCCAGAACGCCGACTCCACGTAGTCGCCGCTGATTTCTTGGAAGCCAAGCGCCACGAAGACATGGCGAATTTGCTCCATGAGCTGGGTGAGCGGATGCGGTTTGCCCGGGTGCCGGGCGGCAACGGGCACATCAAAGTCAAAGGGCCGAAGCAACACCTTCGCCCGCTCTTCATCATTCATTTCCTCCCAATCCGCGATGAACTGCGGCGTGATTTGGTTGACTTCCTCGCCCAGGTCGTCTTCGATGGTGGCCGCAGCCGCTTCGCCTGCCTTGGTCAGTTGCAGGAACCGGCGCGTTGACTCCGATTCGATGACAATGCCACGGGTCTTCATTTCGGCCAAAATGGCGGCATCGCCTTGGGCGTGTTCTTCAGTGGCATCCGCCAGCAATTGCTCGTCGGGGCCCGGCTCTGGAAGGCCGTTCACCAGAACCAGCGTGCCCTTCTCGATGTTGGCCCAGCCCTTGCGCTTGAGCCAGCCGATGGCGACTTTGACTTCATCCCCTTCCAGCTTGGCCTCCGTGGCCAAATCACCCATGGGCAAGCCTTCGCCGATGGCCGCCACGGCGCGCCGCTCGGGCAGGCCGATTTGTTGGTAGCGAAGGCCTTCCTCACTGAGCCGGTAGCTGGTGACCGTTTCTTCGGTGATTTTCACCAACCCGTGGCGCTCTGGACCGCCGGCTGCTCGCAGCGCTTCGCCGCTGGTCGCAAATCCAGCTTCCGCCGCCAACACGGGGATGCCCGCGGCGGGCAAGGCCTTCAGGAGGCGCTTCTCAGCGTGGGACAGGTTTTGCTCAGCCAACGAGGAACCACCTGGGGTTGCGGCCAAAAAGGGGCCGGTTAGATGACGCCCATGTTCAACAGGGTCAAGATCAGCATGACCGCGGCAATGAGTGCCACTTGCTTCCAGATGAACTTCTTCTTGTCCGCCTGGCGCTTTTCGTGTTCTTCTTCGCAGACGGTGCTGCACCAGCGGTCGCCCTGCTTGATGGCTTTCTGGCAAATCTCGCAGTGGCTGTGCGCTGGAATCTGGATGCTCATGCCATCACCTGGGGCGCTCCAATGCGCGTACCGTCGAATGCATCGCCACGGATGGCCCGCCCGACGTTGGTCAAATTCCGCCCGCTGACAACGCACGCCTCGATGTCGTGGTCGCGCAGGAAAGCGGCGCAGGGCCCGTCAACGACGGTGTTGGAACCGGCAGCCGTCCACTCGTTGCCGACGATGCCAATCAGTTCCTCGTGGCTCATGGACTCCAGGCGTTTCGCGCTGGCGTCCTTGCGTGGGTCGGCGGTGTACACGCCATCCACATTGGTGACAATGATGACCCGCTGCGCGCCGGCGGCTTCGGCCAACGTCGCGGCCACGAAGTCGGTGCTGTGGCCGGGCGTGGTTCCGCCCATGACCACCACGTCGTGGTCGTCGGCCTTGGCGGCGGTTTCTTCGGCGGTGCGCGGAACGTGGTGGTACGCATCGATGCCGTTGCCCTTGAGGAATGTCAACATCACGTTGGCGTTGAGCCGAGTGGCCGCGATGCCGATCAAGTCCAGGTCCTCCTCAATGGTGCTGCCATGACGCGCCAGTTCAATGGCGCGGCGGGCCGGGTCGCCGCCGCCGACGACCATCAAGATTTGGTGGGTTTGACCCCATTGCTTGATGGCTTCCGTCCATTGAATCAGGGCTTGCGGGTCCGGCTCCCCGGGGGGCGCGATGACGCTGCCGCCAACAGCCAATACGATTCGGTCCATGGGTCCGCCGACGATGCCTTGGCTATGAAGCCTACGCCCACGCTTTGATTCGTGTCCGAAGCCTCCTAAATAGTTGCAATTCAAGTCAAAGCCATGCGAACACGCACGTTGGCCCTTGGCCTCATTCTGGGAATCGCCATGCTCGCGGCTCCGTGGGCCGCCGCCGAAGATCACCACGAAGATGCCGCCGAGGAAGCCGCCGAAGGCGAAGAAAACGGCACCGAATGGGAATACCAAATCGAAGTATCCAGTCGAGAGGCGCGCGTTGAAATGAGCCGCGAGCAAGGAGAAAACGAGCGCTCCATTGAATTCGAGTACAAGCGGGACGAAGCATCCATTGAATTCGGGTACGAATCGGAAACCACCACCAGCGAATCCGAAGCCTCCATGGAGGTACAATTCCACCAAGTCTTCGAATACGAGGACGCCAACGGCAACGGCCAGTACGACGCTGGCGAGACCATTGTGTCCGCGTACCAATTGAGCGACGACAGCGAAGAAGAGCTGGCCGACGACGCGGCACCGGTTTCCTGGAGCGCCATCACCCAATCCGCCGTCACCAGCGACGACGGCGTCAGTGGCACCAAGTTCAGCAGCACCGCCAACATCGGTGGCGGCAGCCTCCGCCTCGACTTCTACGTGTTCGGCGACGACGCATCCCTCGGCGCAGCGGACGTTGAAGCCACGGAATTGAAACTGGACATCGCCATCGACAACTACCCGTACGAATCCGCCACCAGCTCCCTCGGGTTGCTGCTCGAAAGCGAATCCGAGACGGAAGTGGAAGA
>JBFJWV010000235.1:0-2799 GCA_041623515.1 Thermoplasmatota archaeon
GCAACGAAGTTTCCGCATGCATGCGTTCCATGCCGTGCCGGTGCACCGCGCCGCGCGTCAATCCATAGAGCAGCACGTAGGTGCCACCAAGCACTGCGGCCACCAACGCCGTGAGGCCGGGGCGGAACGAAACCAATGCAAGCACAATGCCCAGGGTGACAGCGGTCGTACGAACCAAGACGATGGCTTGGCTCAACAACACCTGAGACGCGAACGCCACGTCCGTCAAGACGTCCTTTCGCATCTCCGAGGTATTGTGGTCGAGGAAATGTTCGTAGGGCTGGGACAAGTGCGCACTCATGACGCGCGTGGTCAGGTGCTGGCGCGCAATCCACACGGCCTTCGCCTGCGCCCACTTCGCCCAAACAGCCACCAAATTCGCAACCACAACGCCGACGAGAACGCCCGTGCCGACGAAGATCTGGAACGCCCGCACCGTCTGGAAGCCAAGGGCGTCGTAGATTGCCTGGAACGTCGGAATCCACTGAATGGCTTCCGGGTCGACCGCAATGGTCAGAAACGGAAAGATTGCGGCAACCGAAAGAACCTCGGCCAATGCCGCCAGCACCGCCAAGGCCAGCGCGAGACGGATGGGGCCTCGACTCGCTGCGGGAAGCATTCCCCGGCTGTTGCGAAGATAGGATGGCCGAATCAACATGGACTCGACGCCGCTGAGGTACATGGAGTGTTCGTTGTCTTCACTTGGGCCAAGGCCTTATGGAGGGTTCAATGTCCGGCAGCGTGGACAAAATGGAAGGATCGGGCACCACTGCATTTCCGTGCGATCTCTGCGGTGCCGACGAACCCCTCGAAATTCCAGAGGCCCGATTGTACACGGGTGATCAGCCCCTCCATGCATGCGGCCGCTGCGGATTTGTCTACGTGCGCGACCGCCGCGACTCCCAAGCGATCGCGGATTCCTGGTCGAATGACATCTACGGCGACACCTACACGGCGCGCATGCCGGCCGTCAAGGCCCGGCAAACATTCGTGGCGGACATGATGGATGTTGAACTGGAAGTTCAGGGAAAATGGGTCGTTGACATTGGCAGCGGCGAAGGGCAATTTCTCGAAATTTTGGCCGCGCCACCCTACAACGCGCGGGTGCTGGGAATTGAGCCATCCGCGGCGAATTGCAAAATCATGGCCAGCCAAGGAATTGACGCGTTCGAGGGCACCGTCGAGTCATTCCTGGCGAGCAACCACCCAGCCATCGGCCAAGCAGACATTGTGACCATCATGTGGACGCTGGAGAACTGCGAACAATGCAATGTCATGGTGGATGCCGCCCGGCGCATCTTGAAGCCTGGCGGCCATGTCCTCATTGCCACCGGAAGTCGCTTGATGGTGCCGTTCAAGAAGCCGCTTCACACGTACCTCGGGACCAACCCGGCAGACACCCATTGTTTCCGCTTCAGCCGCAACACATTGAACGGCCTGCTTGCCAAGCACGGCTTTGCCAATGTCGCTGAAAATCAATGGCTGACGTCCGAATGGATGGTCCTCATTGGCGAGAAGCGGAGCGAAACCGAGAAACTGGAATGGACAGGCGACGATCCCGGGCAAGTGCTTGACTTCTTCCGGCGCTGGCACCAGGAAACGGAGCAATTCTACCCCAGGCAAACCGTGGCCGACCCGCTGGCGCAATGAGAAACCTATTCCAAGCAGCCAGAGTCCGCGGCCCGTGAGCCAATCGGCGTTGGAAAAAATTGAGCAGCGGACGGCGCAAGTGGCAGTCGTCGGACTTGGCTACGTTGGCCTGCCGGCGTTGCTGCGCATCGCCGCCATGGGATTTCCGTGCCAAGGGCTTGACATCGATGCGTCAAAGGTCGCAGCCGCGCAGCAAGCGGGTGTTGCGGCCACAACAGACCCCGCCGTCGCCATAGGTGAAGCGGATGTGGTCCTCATCTGCGTACCAACGCCCGTGGACGAAAATCGCAAGCCAGACTACGGCCCGGTGATTGCGGCGGGGAAATCGGTTTCCCCCCATGTCGGCCCGGACACACTCGTCATTCTGGAATCCACCGTCAGTCCCGGGAGCACCGAAGAGGTCCTGCTTCCATTGCTTGCGGAAGGCAAGTCACCTCAGGAAGTGCCCATGGTTGCCCACAGCCCGGAACGCATCGACCCGGGAAACCACGACTGGGATGTCCACAACATTCCGCGCGTCGTTGCCGGTCACACGGCAGCCGCGGGTGATGTCGCGGCGGCATTCTATGAAACCATCGTGGACGCGCCCATCAAGCGCATGAGCAGCCTGCGCGCGGCAGAAGCCGTCAAAGTGGTTGAAAATTCATTCCGGGACATCAACATCGCCTTCGTCAACGAGTTGAGCCTCGGGTTTGAACGCCTTGGATTGGATGTTCATGAAATTCTCGACGGCGCCGCGACCAAGCCCTTCGGGTTCATGCGCTTCTCCCCCGGATGCGGCGTCGGCGGGCATTGCATTCCCGTGGATCCCTACTACCTCATCGAGCAAGCGCGGCGCGAGGGATTTGAACACCGATTCCTCATCTTGGCTCGTGAAATCAACGAGGCCATGCCGGGCCATGCCGTGGACCTCTGCGCAGCCGTGGCCGATGAGGCCGGCTTTGCCCTCAAAAGTGCCAATGTGACCGTACTCGGTTTGGCCTACAAGCCGGGCATTGGCGACACGCGCGAAAGCCCCGCCATTGTGATTCGGGATACCCTGCAAGGGCGAGCAAAGTCCGTGCGCACGCACGAACCCTACGCCCCGGGTGATGCCACCCACGAAAGCATCGCGGACGCCCTCGCAGGCGCCGACATTGTGATTCTCGC
>JBFJWV010000236.1:0-2794 GCA_041623515.1 Thermoplasmatota archaeon
ATAGCGTCCTGGTTCACCCGTTCTCATTCCGAACACGGAAGTTAAGCAGGACCACGTTGCGACTTGTACTGTTGTGCGCGAGCCAACGGGAAACCGCATCGCTGTCCCCCACTCCTCTTCAGTCATTCACTGAGTCCAGGCTGCATTTTGCTCCTGGCGACCTTCTCCCTACCTCTTCCCGTGCCCCCCGCGGTCGAGCGCGTTTTGCTGCTCCCGCTGCGAGAACTCCATGCCGAGTTACTGTGAACATGGAAACCATCCCCGCACATGCGCGCAATGTCGAAGCGACGCTGTTTCCCAAGCGGAGGAACGTGCTGCGGCCAATCGTGCGCGCGGCGAATCCCGTACCCAATCCATTCGCGAAACCCCCACGTTGACGTATCCTTGGCAAAAGGACGCGTTTGACGCGTGGCGGGAAGGAGGCCGCACCGGTCTCGTCTCCCTCAGTCCAGGCTTGCCCGCCGGTGATTTGCCCTATGCAGTCATGGTGGACCTCATCGAGACCAACCGTTCCAGCAACGTCCTCGTGGCGTGCGCTCCCTCCGAGCGGGACACCATCATTCAGACTCTCGGCGAGCGGTTCGGCATTGAACCAACCACCCTCATCGATCACCATTTCCTTGAACCCCACGAAGACGGCACCGTCGTCGTGGCGGACATGGAAGAGCTGCGCACCGTGGAACTCCAGAAATGGGGCCGCTTTGCCAGCACCGGCCTTCTCGTTCTGTTGGACGCTGACGGCGTGGGCCCAGAATTTGGCAAGATGCTCTTGGGCACGGCGTTCGCGTCGCGTTTCTGCTTGAGCCGTCAGCCATCCGCCATGGACCTCTTGGTCAGTCGCCCCTGGGCGCCTGCGTTTGGTCCCCTGGTGCACCGGGTCACCGAATCACAAGCGCGCGACTTGGGCGTGCTGCCCCGTATGAAGTACCACCTCCACGTGGAAATGCTGCGGGCAGAGAACAAAGACATCGGGCCCACGGGTCCCTGGGAACCAACCGACATTCCAACCCGTGTGCCGCCGGTTGCATCGACGCCGTTCATGCGCGGAAAGGCCCGCGATGTGGCCATCGCGCGGGCGGATGCCGACAACGACCTTGTGCTGATCCACGAAGGTGCCACCATTCGTTCGGCCAAGGTTCAGGGCCCCATGAACCATCTTCCTGACAATTACGATTCCTCTCCTTCTGGTTGGCTGATGGCCGACCCGGCACTCGGTGTGCGCGATTTGCTTCGCGTGGCAACTACGGGTTTCCGAGAGAAACAAGGGCCCGCGCGCATCGAAGACATCGTCGTGTTGCCGGTGCCTGGTGACGTGTGCCGGATGCCTCCTTGGCAAGACCGCTGGGCCCAAGCCGCGAGGCAATTGGACCGCGTGGCCATCGCATTGCTTCTGGCCGACGAGCCGAGCGAGTGCATGATGCCGGAGGAGCTGGAAATTCTCGTCGGCGTTGCGCTTGCCTTGCGGGGCATCCCAGTGGATGACTTGCATGCGTTGGCGCCCGTCGTGGAGGAAGCCTGCCGCATTGCAACCGACGGAGACAAAGTGGACCCGGACCATGTCCGCCAGGCTGCGCGTGCACAAGGCGGACTGGCTGCGGCCTTGTTGGTCGCCGCCGAAGAAGGTCCGGCTCCCCTGTTGCGTCTTGCCCACCCTGGCTTCACGCCGGCGGTGCCCCATCTGCCCCACCCTTCCCTGTTCGATGCCCGCCGCCATGCCTGGCGCGGCCGGGCCTTCATGGCCCTTGCCAGCGCCGCTGTGCGTGGCGATCTGGTCACGGCGTGGGGTCGCTATGCAGAACTTCGTTTCATTTTCCCCTCCAGTCTGATGCTGGAGACGGCGACCGCGTACTGCAAACGCCACAAACTGTCGGGTCCGCTCGACGACGCCGAGCTTCGCCCCATCGAGGACCGCACCAAGATTGCTGCTGGCGACCCAGCCAAGGCCATGGAGGTCCTCAAGGAATGGAACGACGCACTGGGCATTGCCGAAGAACACGAACGCGAATTCCTTGCCAAGATGCACGCCAAGCAACCGGAACGAGAGCGGCGCCACCAAGGCATGGCTCTTCCCGACTTGGCCGTGGTCAACCGGAGCCGAGACACCATCACGTTGGAGTCCAAGCAGGGGCGTTTCCCCGGCACCAACATCAGTCCGGGATCCGAAGTGGCCCTGGTTCCGGTTCGCGAACGGGATGAGTTGGGTCGTGGTCTGGTCTCGCGCCTGAGTGCCCGCGCCATCACCATCGAATTCCCCGACGGTCCACCGCACCGACTTCCAAACCGCGTGACCGTGAACCTCGTGTTCGACGCCAAAGTGTTCGAAGCGTACCATTCCGCCGTCCATGGTGCCATGAAAGCCATGAGTGCCACCACGCGTTCCGACGACGGTCCCGATGGATTGGTCCGGGCTGCGTTGCTGGGCGAGACCGAGGCTCCCAAGCAACAACAATCCATTGACACGGGTGACTTGACGCCCAGCCAAAAGGAGGCCATTGACAATGTCCTGCAAGGTGGCCGCGTTCGCCTCATCCACGGGCCCCCTGGCACGGGCAAAACCCACACTCTGGTGCGGTTGGCCATCGCCCTTTCGAAGGCCGGCCACAGCGTGTTGGTCACCGCAGACAGCAACGCCGCCGTGGACAACATGGTGGTCGGACTGCAACGAAACGGTGCCCTGGCGCTCCGTGTGGGACACGCCGCCAACCTGCGTGACAAAGCCGCCGACGCCTGCCGCGTGGACCCGTTGGATGCTCCCGCCTTGGTGCGGTGGGCCGCCGAGCAGGGCGTGGTGGTG
>JBFJWV010000237.1:0-2783 GCA_041623515.1 Thermoplasmatota archaeon
GACTGGATGGGCCTCGACATTGGTCCGCTCACCATGCGCAAGTACTGCGATGCCATTGCGGACTCGGGAACCGTCGTGTGGAACGGGCCCATGGGCGTCTTCGAAATGGATGCCTTCGCGTTCGGCACCCGTGCCGTCGCCAAGGCCGTGGCCAAATGCAAAGGCACCACCGTTGTGGGTGGCGGTGATTCCGCGGCGGCCGCGGCCAAATTCAAAGTGACCGACAAGATGACCCACGTCAGCACCGGTGGCGGGGCCTCGCTGGAATTCCTGGAAGGCAAGCCGCTGCCGGGCATCGTCGCGCTGGAAGCCAGCGCAGCCAAACCGCTTCCGGCCTGACTAGGAGCGCATCACGGCCGCGACGAAGCCAACGATGGCCAAGGCGCTGCCCAGTGTGGCGGCCAGAACGGCAACGATGGAGGACGCAACGGCTTCGGCATTGAACACGGGGTCCAATCCGGGGATGACGGGCCACGTTAGAGCAACGAAGAGCCCCATCAGTAGAATCGCAACCAGAGTCAGGACGAAGCCAACGCTGCGGCTTTTCCCCTGGCCAAAGTAGGCGCCGAACAGGCCGGCCAAGGCCAGGCTGAAGCCGAAGCTGAGCAGCAACGTGGAGAAGAAGATGGCACTGAAGTCAGCCATGTTCAGAACTTGGTGCCGGTCAAGGTCTTGGTGTCCACGACGCCCGCGATGCTGCGGATGTTGTTGACAATCACGTGCCCCAACGTGTCGAAGTCACTGGCCTCGATCTTGGCGATGAGGTCGAACTCCCCAAACAGGGGATGCAACTCGACAATTTCGGAGACCTTCAGGAGCTGATTGTAGACATCATGCTCTTTTTGGGGGGCGGCGCTGATCAAAACAAATCCGACTGCCATGGTTTTCGACCGTAAGCCTCCATTTGCCTCGGGCGGATAAAAACCACCCGGACGTGGCCTTTCCGGACCAAAAGTTGGATTCCGGTTGCCATGGCCGCGACTCAAGCAGCGATCCTGCGCATTGCGCAGCGGTCAAGAGCCCCATTCTGCTCGACCCCTTGTGAAGGAGGAGCATGCGCCGGGCTTGGTGCCCCTCCTGGAAGGGGTCCATGAGGCCACGTTGGGCCGGATGCCTCCCAAACCGCCCGTTGTGTCGTATTACCGGTACGTCTCCACCAAGAGCACCATCCGCATGAAGGATGGGCGCATTCGCTTGCGCGTCAGCGACCACTTGCGCGACGCCCCTGACGAGGTGTTGCGGGGCCTTTTTTCCATCCTGCTGTGCCGGCTCGAGCGCATCCCGGAACACCGGGGGGATGCCGCCGACATTCGCGCCTACAACCATTGGTTGGAGGATGAACGCGTGGTGGACCGCCGCCGCGCCAGCCGCACGGCGCGTGGCCGCAAGCACATCGAACCCGTGGGCAATCATCGCAGTTTGCTGGAATCGTACCTGCGGGTATCCATGCAGATGGACTTGCACATCCCGGAGGCACCGACGCTCAGTTGGAGCCGAACGCGCAGCACGCGCCGCTTTGGTCATCAGGATGCGGACCACGGGTGCATTGTCATCAGCCAGGCGCTCGATGATGCGCGGGTACCGGAGTTCGTCTTGGATTTCGTGGTGTACCACGAATTGCTGCACATTGTTTACCCCCCGCGCATGGGCCAAGGCAACAAACGCATCGTCCACCCCCGGGAATTCAAGGCCGCCGAAGCGAAGTTTCCACAGCGTGCGGAAGCCGAGCGGTGGCTGACGCGGTTGGCCACGGCCGGATGAGCGGCCCTAAAATGGCAAGAATCCGTCCGCCTCCTGTGTACGGGGTCGCAAAGAGCATTCTGTTCCGGATGGACCCTGAGCGTGCCCATCATGTGGCCGCGCGCTGGCTGGGGGCGGCGCATCGCCACCCCTCCGTTCGCGCCACCGTGCGCGTGCCTCCCGCGAGTGGGCGATTGGCCACCACCATCGCTGGCCTCGAACTGCCCTCGCCCCTCGGAATGGCCGCCGGATTCGACAAAGATGCGGCCATGTACAACGCGCTTCTGGCCATGGGTTTCGGACACGTCGAGCTGGGCACCGTGACGCTGCGTGCGCAGCCGGGAAATCCCAAGCCCCGCGTTCACCGATTTCCCCAACAGCAAGCCCTGGTCAATGCCATGGGCTTCCCCGGTCCCGGCGTGGACGCCGTGGTTGCCCGCCTCAAACGTCATCCCCCCGAGGGAACCGTTGGCGCCAACATTGGGCCCAACAAGGACACAAGCCTCGAACAAATCCCTGCGGACTTGCGGTCGGTGGCCACGGAGCTGACTGGCTTGGTGGACTACTTGGCCATCAATGTCTCCAGTCCCAACACGCCTGGCCTGCGCAAGATGCAGGAGCCGAAGCGCGTGGCCGCGCTGGTGTCCCAGGTTGTGGACGTGGCCACGAAGCCCGTGTTCCTCAAGCTGCACCCGGACGCATCCAACAATGATTTGGTCGCCGTGGCGCGAGCCGCCGTCGATGCGGGAGCCGAGGGAATCATCGCCGTCAACACCACCCGCGAGCGCGTGGCCGGCACCGAAAGGCAAGCCGACGGCGGCCTCAGCGGTGCGCCGCTGCATGCCCGCGCATGCGAGGTCATCGGTGCGTTGCACCAGGGACTGGGGCGCGACGCTCCCATCGTGGGCGTGGGCGGCATGTTCACGGGCGAGGACGTGTTTGCGGCCATGCAAGCAGGTGCCACCGCCGTGCAAGCCTACACGGGCTTCATTTACCGGGGCCCGCGCATGGGCCGGTTGGTGCAGCAGGAATTGCTTGCATGC
>JBFJWV010000238.1:0-2772 GCA_041623515.1 Thermoplasmatota archaeon
CAGCACAAGCCCGTTTTGGGCCTCCATGGCGACGCGACACCCTCCAAACTGGTGCGCTCCCTGCTGGCCGACCACCACGGCGGCCAAACCGTTGACGACTGGATTTCTGCCCTGCCCGGATTCTACCAACGCGTCACGCCATTTGCGGGCCGCCTGGTGCGCGACCTGATCCCGCAGTTGGTCAAGGATGCGGGACACGAGATTCAATTCCGGGCCCTCAACGACGACGAAAAGCCCCGGTTCCTCAAGGAGAAGATTCTGGAGGAGGCGCGGCAGCTGCGAAATGCCGATGCGGGCGCCGAGAAGGAAGAGGTTGCGGACCTGTTGGAGACCCTCGAGACCTTGATTCGCGCCCGCGGCTACGATCGCGATGCACTGCGGCAAGTCAAGGAAGCCAAGCGCAAGCGGCGCGGCG
The DNA here is from genome assembly GCA_041623515.1 of Thermoplasmatota archaeon. Taxonomy (GTDB): domain Archaea; phylum Thermoplasmatota; class E2; order JACPAO01; family JAHFTW01; genus JBFJWV01. Next base: position 416 of record JBFJWV010000238.1, read on the forward strand.
GATTTGACCGGTGTTGGGTCGTGGAAGAAACCGCCTCCCCGCCGGCCGCCGCCAGCGAAGAAACCGCTTTCACTCTATGATTGCCGGCGTTTCGCGCCCCCTGGTCTTGTCGCCCATGGTGGACGTCACCGACGCGGCGTTTCGTTCCATAGCAAAGGACTGGGGTGCCGACATCACCTGCAGCGAGATGGTCAGCGCCGCCGGCCTTGTCCACGGCAACGCGGCATCCTGGAGCCTGGTTGCGCCTTGGCCGGGTGAGACCCCGTACGGGGTGCAGCTCATGAGCGGCGATCCCGAAACCATGGCGCAGGCCGTTGCATCCGTGGTGGAGCGCGTCGGCCCCGACTTCATTGACCTCAATCTTGGCTGCCCCAGCCCCAACATATTGCGGTCATGCGCAGGAGGTTTCCTGTTGCGTGACCCCGCCATGGCCGGCCGCGTGATTTCAGCCGCCGTGGACGCCGCCGGAAGCACCCCGGTGTCGGTCAAAATGCGCACTGGCCCCGACGGCGACCACCCCACATTCGTTGAAGTGGGCCGTGAGGCGCAAGCCGCAGGTGCCGCTTGGTGCACGCTGCACGGCCGCAGTGTCACCCAAATGTACCGAGGCAATGCCGACTGGAAGGCCATTGGCCAACTGGTCGACGCGTTGGACATCCCCGTGGTTGGAAACGGCGACTTGCGTGGCCCCGAAGACGTCTTGCGCATGGAAGCCGAGACCGGTTGCGCCGGCTTTTTCATTGCGCGCGCGGCCATGAAAGACCCCACCGTGTTCCGTCCCATGCGGGCCGCATTGGACGGCCAGCCGACCCCCAATGCGCCTACCCTCGAAGACCGGCTGGCCGCGTTTGCCACCTACCTACGCCGCCGCGAGCAAATGGGCAACCCCCACATTGCCGACCTGCGCCGCCAGGCCACGCGCTTCATCAGCGGCGCCCCGGGAGCCAAAGCCATCCGCGCCGCACTGCACGATGCCCAAAGCGTGGCCGCCATCGAGGCGGCCATGGGCTCTATTCGAAGTCCCGGCGCTTGACGACGGCCAAGGCAAGTCCGATGAAAACGGCGGCAAAGGCAAACAAAGCGACGATGGCCGCGGCCCTGTTGGAGGGCGTCGAGTCGGCGCCCGCGAAGACCGTTTCAGGAGACAAGCCGATTTCGTTGTACGGGTTCACTTCACGGCCATTGAGCAGCACATCATCCGCGACCGTCATCGTCGAAGAGGGGCTCAAGTAACGGCTCCAATCCACCCGAGGGCTATCGTATTTTTCCCGCAAAATGCGCGTGCGTTCGAGTTCGAATTCACGGGACTTCTCATGCAACGCCGCGTAGCATGGACCGCCCGGATTGCTCTTTTCCCGCTCCTCGTAGTCTTCGTGAGTCGCATTTGGCCCCAGGGGTTCCAGGCTGTCATGGTATTCCTGGCTCAATTCCTGACAGCGCTGCTGCTCCGTATCGTAATCAAACCACTCCTCGAGTCCGCGATCCAAGTAATACATGCGGAATTCGGTTTCAAAGGGAGCCACGCATGCATCGTATTCCGCCTGGCGCTCGGCCCTTTCTTCGTCGGCGGCCACCGCCTCCGCATCGGCATCAGGGCCCGCCGCTGGCCCGCCGCGTTCGTAGTACGGATTCCCTCCGCATTCATTGAACACGGCCTCCCAATCGTACTCTCCTTCGGTGCGAAAATCCTCGTCCGTCATGGCGACAATGAAGCCCACCGACCCAATGACTGGGAAAATGAACAGCCAAGCGCCGAGCCCGGCCAAGGTGCTCATGATGGTCGAACGCGTGATGGTGGATGTGAAGAGGCTGAACGCAGCAAACCCGGCCGCCCCCAAAATCAGAATGGCGGCGGCACCCAGGAACGCCAACGCGTCCGCTTCACGCCCCTCCGGAAGGAGCAGGTTCATGGCAATGTAGTCGCCCAACAAAACCGCCAGCACGACCGCCGACAGCGCCCCCACCGTGCCGGCGTATTTGCCAATCAAAAATGCGGAGCGGGGCACGGGCTTGGAGAGCAACAAGAAAATGGTCCGGTTCTGCCACTCGGAACAGACACTGTCCGATGTCAAAATGATGGCCACCAACTGCACAAACATGTAGCCCCCGATGATGGGTGCCGCCAGGTAAATGACCAGGACTTGGTTGGGCTCGTAGTCGGAGTAGTCCGGCTCGTAGTCAACGGGATTGCCAAACTCATCAAAGGCCGTATCCGGCTCGTTCGCCCGTTCCTCTTCGTAGAACACCTTGGGCGCGACGACCGTTGCCAGCACCATGGTGACCGCCAACAACGTGCCCACCACAAACAGGCGCTTGGTGCGGAAATGCTGCAAGAATTCCTTGCGGCCCACCTGGAA
>JBFJWV010000239.1:0-2769 GCA_041623515.1 Thermoplasmatota archaeon
CGGTCGCGCAGAAACGGCCACCCGCGGCGCTGGGTTTCGATGCGGTCCAAGTCCAATTCCACGACGGACACCTCTTCCTGCTCGCCAGCCTCGTGGAGGGTTTCGCCGGCGGGGCCGAACACGAAGCTGTGGCCCCAGAATGTGAGTTCATCCTCCGTGCCGACCCGGTTGACGGCTGCCGTGTAGACGCCGTTGGCGACAGCGTGGCCTCGTTGCACGGCCTGCCAGGCGCGCAACTGCTCTTCCTGGATTTCCATTTCGCCGTGCCAGGTTCCGATGGCCGTCGGGTAGAGCAGAATGTCGGCCCCTTGCAACGCGCACGCCCGTGCCGCCTCAGGGAACCATTGGTCCCAGCAGATGAGGGTGCCCAGCTTGCCAAATTGGGTGTCGAAGACCTTGAAGCCCAGGTCCCCCGGGGTGAAGTAGAATTTCTCGTAGAAGCGGGGGTCGTCCGGAATGTGCATCTTGCGGTACTTGCCCAAGTACGTCCCGTCCGCGTCCAAGACCGCGAGGGAATTGTGGTAGAGTCCCTTGGCTCGCTTCTCGAACAGGCTCGCCACGATGACAATGCCATGTTCTTTCGCCTTCGCAGCCAAGCGCTCGGTGGTCGGGCCCGGAATGGCCTCCGCGCGGTCGAATTCCGTTTGGTCTTCTTCTTGACAGAAGTACGGTCCAAGGAACAACTCCTGCAAGCAAACAATGTTGGCTCCCTTCGCGGCTGCATCGTCAATCAAGCCGAGCTGGCGCTCCAGGTTTGCCGCTGCATCGGCGTCCGCATGGGTTTGGATGATGCCCAACTGGACTTTGCCCACGCTGGGGCTTCAGCGCTCCGCAGGATAAGCGTGACGGCCCTCTTATCCTCGGGTGCCGCTGCTGGTGCATGGACGACGGGAAATCCAGCAACTGGGACCTGTTTGCCTTCGCCCGCATCGCCGTGCCCCCGGAGGCCACGGGCCGCTACCGAACCGTCGCGAACCTGTTCCGGGCCGTGGCATGGGTTGCTTTGGCGACGGCGGCACTCCGCGTGATGGGAGGCATCTTGATGCTGGCGTTTGCGGCGGCCTTCCGGTCCATGGGGGGTCCCATGTGGGCGGGCAACGAATTTGCCCAAACTTCCTACTCGATGATGGTGGTCTGGGGCCTGCTTGGCATCCTGTTTGCTCTGGTCATCGCCGGCGTATTCACTGTTTGGACGGGGCGGTTGCTGCCGGCTTGGTTGGCCAAAGAGGAGGGTGTCCTCGCCGCCGCGCAAACGTACGGCCTCGTGGTCACCATTGTTGGTGTGGTGAGCCTATTCACGGGTTTCGTGGACCTGGGGATGGGTGTCCTCGGGGCCCTGGCCTTCACGGGCCTTGGAATCGCCATTCTGATTCTCTTGGCGGACAACGACGTCGCGGCCGCGCTGGACTAGTCGGTGGACGCTTCGCGCCCCTGGGTGCACCAAGCGCTCCACGATCCCGTGAACAACGCCGGAACCGGCAAGCCAGCCAGTTCCATGGCCAACACGTTGTGTGCGGCGGTCACGCCGCTTCCACAGTACACCGTCACTGCGTCTCCCAGTGCCTCGTAGCGGGCGCGCAATTCGTCCGGGGAGAGGAAACGGCCGTCCGCTTGCAGATTGTTCGCAAAGGGCATGTTGACGGCCCCCGGAATGTGGCCGGCTACCGGATCAATGGGTTCCACTTCGCCATGATACCGTTCCGGCAGGCGCGCGTCAACCAAGGTGCCAACCGCTCCCGCAGCGACGGCGTCCTCATCCACGATGGGCAAGTGGCCGGAATGGCCTTCAAAGTCGCCGGAACGGGCGGCAGGCGCCTCGGTTTCCATTTCCCCTCCGATTGCCTGCCACCTGGCCAGGCCGCCATCGAGCAACGCAACGTACTCGTGGCCGTAGTGCCGCAACAGCCACCACAGGCGCCCCGCCCACATGCCGCCGGCGTCATCGTAGCAAACCACCTGGGAGTCGTTGCTGACGCCGTGGGCGCGTAGCCATGCGATGAACGCTGCTTCTTCGGGAAGGGGGTGGCGCCCTTGCATGCCGTCACCCGGGGGAGAGGACAGGTCCCGGTCCACGTGCGCATGGAATGCGCCTGGGATGTGGGCCTGTGCGTGCGCAGCGGGCCCCGCCTCGGGTTCGAACAGGTCGTGACGTACGTCAAAGACAATCCATTGCGGGTCGTCCAAGTGGCGCTGCAGGGTCTCGCACGACACGAGGGGGGTGTGGTAGGCCATGACTACGCCGTCGGAACGGACACGGTGATGCTGCCTTCGACGTTGCCCAGGTCGCCGTCCGCTTCAAACACGTATGCGCCGGGGACACGGAAAATGACTGCTTCACCGCCGGCGGTGGTGTCAATTTCTTGGCCGTCGGGGCCCGAGACCTTGTGAATCGTCCAGGAGCCCAATCCGCTGGGGTTGCCGTTGGTCCATGCGACGCCGTCGCCGAGGACGATGGTCAGGTCGCTGGGGCTGCAGGAGCCCAAGTTCGGGGCACCGCCGTTGGTGCATTCAATGCCGTGGACGGCTCCGGTCGGGATGACTTCAGTGACTTCCAATGCCACTTCGTCGCTCCAGAGGTTCTCTCCACTGACTTCCGCGTACGCCCGGAAGTAGTAGGTGCCGGGCGTCTCGGTGCTGAACGTGCCGGCATAGGTTTGGCCGTCGACGAAATTCTGGTGCTCAAATTGCGCAACCAGTTCGCCAAAGGAGTCGGGGGCTTCCAGGGAATCGGCCGCAACGGACGTGCTGCTGACGCGCACTTGCGTGTTC
>JBFJWV010000240.1:0-2756 GCA_041623515.1 Thermoplasmatota archaeon
ATACCGGGGTGCGGACCACCATGCCACCGCGGCTGACGAGCAAGAGCGCCTCATCACCCGCAACGGTTCGGATGGCTTGCACGGGGCCGTTGCGCTCGTTGACCACAATGGTCCGAACGCCCTTGCCACCCCGATTCGTCAATCGGTATTCTTCAATGGGAGTCCGCTTGCCGTAGCCATTTTCAGTCACAGTCAGAATCTGCGCGCCTGGTTCTGATACTGCCATGCTCGCGACGAAGTCGTCTTTGTTCAGCGTGACACCGCGAACGCCCGTGGCGACACGGCCCATCGGGCGCACTTTTTCTTCCTCGAAGTGCACCGCTTGGCCCAGCGCGGTGGCTAGAATGATGCGGCGGTTGCCGTCGGTTTTTCGCACGGACAGCAGGCTGTCGCCGTCCCGCAATTCGATGGCCTTGATGCCCACCTTCTTGACGTTCTTGTAAGCGGACAACGGCGTGCGCTTGACGATGCCACCCCGCGTTGCAAAGAACAAATTGGCGCCTTCTTCCTCGAAGTCGCGCACCGGGATGATGTTCTCCACCTTCTCGCCCTCTTCCAAGTTGATGAGGTTGACCACCGGCTTGCCACGGGCATGCCGCGAACCCAACGGAACGCGGTACCCCTTCAGCCAGTGAATCCGCCCGGTGTTGGTAAAGAAGCACAGCCAGTCATGGGTGGAACCAACCGTGGTTCCAATCAGGTGATCCTCCTCTTTGGCGTTCATGCCCTTCAGGCCCTTGCCGCCGCGATTCTGTTCCTTGTACGTTGCCAGCGGTTGCCGCTTCAGGTAACCCGCAGCTGTGTACATGTAGACCGATTCCTCCTCCGGAATGAGGTCCTCATCCTCGATGTCCACTTCACCGTCTTCGATGACGGTGCGGCGCTCATCGCCAAAGGTCGCCTTGATGTCCACCAGTTCTTCCTTGATGATGGAGAAAACGCGGCCGTCATCGGCGAGGATCGCTTTGCATTCCGCGATGAAGTCCGCGAGGTCCTTGTATTCGTCGCGCAGGGCACCGGTTTCCAAGTTTGTGAGCTTTTGCAGGCGCATCTCGAGAATGGCCTTGGCTTGATCCACCGAGAGTTTGAATTTGGATTGCAAGCCGTTGTTGGCGTCCTCCGCATCCTTGCTGCCGCGAATGAGTGCAACCACTTCGTCGATGTTGTCCAGGGCAATGAGCAGACCTTCAACGATGTGTGCCCGGGCTTCCGCCTTGGCCAGATCGAATTGCGTCCGCCGCGTCACCACGTCAAAGCGGTGCCGCAGGAACACCTCCAGCATGCCCTTGAGCCCCAATGTTTGGGGGCGGCCATCCACGAGCGCCAGATGGTTGGCGCTGAAGCTGGATTGCAGCGGAGTGTGCTTCCACAGCTGGTTGAGAATCACTTCCGTGATTGCGTCCTTTTTGAGTTCAATGACCATCCGCATGCCGCGCCGGTCCGATTCGTCGCGCAGGTCGCTGATGCCCTCGATGACCTTGTCCTTGGCCAAGTCCGCGATGTGCATCAGCAAGTTGGCCTTGTTGACTTGGTACGGGATCTCCGTGAAGACGATGCGCTCCCGGTCCTTGCCGGCGGATTCAATCTCGTGCTTGCCGCGAACAATGATGCGGCCCTTGCCCGTCACCAGCGCGCTGGCCGGACCGGTGCGGCCGTAGATGATGCCGCCCGTGGGGAAGTCGGGCCCCTGAACGAATTGCATGAGGTCCGCGGCCTCTGCATCCGGGTTCTCGATCAAGTGGGTGGCCGCATCAACGACTTCACTCAAGTTGTGTGGGGGAATCTTGGTGGCCATCCCGACGGCAATGCCGTCGCTTCCGTTGACCAGGAGATTGGGAACCGCGGCAGGCAGCACGCTGGGCTCCTTCAGCTTGCCATCGTAATTCGTGGTCCAATCAATGGTGTCTTTGGCCAGGTCGGCCAGCATGGGCGTGGCAATTTTGGCCAGGCGGGATTCCGTGTAACGCATGGCGGCCGCGCCGTCACCGTCCACACTGCCAAAGTTCCCTTGCCCATCAACCATGGGGTACCGCAGGCTCCAATCTTGGGCCATCCGAACCATGGCATCGTACACGCTGCTATCGCCGTGCGGGTGGTATTTGCCCAGCACTTCACCAACCACGTATGCCGACTTCTTGTATGCCTGCGTGGAGCTCATGCCCATGTCACCCATGGCGTACAGAATGCGGCGGTGGACGGGTTTCAATCCATCCCGGGCATCCGGCAGCGCGCGGCTGACAATCACGCTCATTGCGTAATCGAGGAAGCTCTGCCGCATTTCGGCCTCGACGGGGCGAGGTGCTACCTTGTCGCTGCCCTCAACGGATGTTGGTTTGGGATCGCTTGGCGCGTCCGGTTCGTCCGGAATCACTTCCACCGCATCTTGTTCGGACATCAGACATCCACCTCCGCTTCAAGAGCGTGGGTTTCGATGAATTCGCGACGGGGCTCCACTTGGTCTCCCATCAGCACAGTAAACAATTCGTCCGCCAAGACCGCGTCGTCCACCGTCACTTGCAGCAACGTCCGCGATTCGGGATCCATGGTGGTTTCCCACAGTTGCGTTGGGTTCATTTCACCCAGACCCTTGAACCGCTGGACACTGATCTTCTTGCCGTCGGCACCCAATTCTTCCAGGGCTTGGTCCTTGGCGCGGTCGTCGTAAACGTAGCGCTCCTGGCTGCCCTTCTTGAGCTTGTACAAGGGCGGTTGGGCGATGTAGATGTAGCCCCGTTCAATGAGCTCCGGCATGTACC
>JBFJWV010000241.1:0-2739 GCA_041623515.1 Thermoplasmatota archaeon
AGGGCCGCACTCACGCGGGTGACGCCCTTGGTGTGTGACAACAACTTCCGCAACCGGGTTTGTTGCCCGGCCCCGACCAAGTACGCGGCCAGGACCACAAACGCCGCGACAGCGATTGCGTACACCGCAAAGGCCAGCAACCCCATGGTCGCTCCCTGGGCAAAGCCCGCGACCAAAACCGGCAGGAAAATGGGGCCGGTGCAACCGAATGCAGCCAGGCCATACCCGACTCCGAACGCAAAGAACCCGCGGCGCCCGTCAATTTTGCCCATGCCAAACCATTTGGCAACGCGCTCCCAGTCAAATTGAAGCAAAAGCAACAGGCCCAGTACCACCAGAACGGCACCCACCACAGGCCCCAGCCACGGCAACACACCGGCCAAGGCATCCTGGAAAATCCACAAGATGGCCGCCAGCACGGCGTACAGGGAGACGATGCCGGCCGCGGTTTGCAGTCCGGCGGGGATGGTGCTGTGGTGGCCATGTTCGTTTTGCCGCTGCAGCAAGAAACCCATGTAGGCTGGAATCAAGCCGACGCTGCAGGGCGCAAAGAACGAGGCGATGCCCGCGACCATGGCCAGTCCAAGAATGCCGACGGAAATCACGGACACCGTTTGGCCGGTTCCGGCGCCGCTGCTGGCAATGATTTCGCGCATCCGGTTTTCGCTGGGCACCCCGGTGTTTTGGAACAGGAAGTCGCCCTCGGGACCGATGATGAAAATGCACGGGATGCCTCCAACGCATGCTCCAATGTAATCGAGGAAAATGCCGTCCGTATCCAGCGCGTGGCGCCATGGCGAATTGAAATCCTGGGTTTGCCACTTGATCAGGTTCTCTTCGCTCGACCCGGGGAAATTGGTGAATTCACCCACGTCAATGGTCAAGAATACAAGCGACTCGTTGTGGAGTTCGGCGTGCAGCTCTTCCAGCACGGGCGTCACAAATTTGCATGACGGGCAATTGTACGCCATGAAATCAATGATGACGGTGTCACCACGGAAGTCACTCAGCGCAAATTCCTGAGGTCCCCGAAACACGCCGTCTTCCCAGCCGGTGTCCGTGAGTCGAAAATCGGGCGCCTTGGTTTCCGTCTGCACGGAGTCCCAAATCGTAATGGACGCAGGCACCGCGGCCACGAACAGAAACGCCACCAGAAGGCCGTTGGCCCGTTGCTTAGTCATGGCGGCGCCTCAGCATGGCCGTGGCAAGAATCAGAAGGGCGGTCACGGGCAGCAGCGGCAGGGGCGTGCTCTTTGCTTCGGCAATGTCGATGGCAAAGTAGTGGCCCTCTTCGCATGCTTTCCAGGACGCGACGTTTTCGTGCGCGTACGGGTCGCAAGGCGGCGCATCGGGGAAGATGGCCGAGGAGCCGTCAGCAAAGTTCACCGTGTATTGCCAGCCGATGCGTTGGCCGGCATCAAAGTGACGGGTATCGCCTTGGCTCATCTGGCGGCTGTGTTTCCACTCATCGGCGGTGTTGAGTCGCCATTGGTTTTCCCCCACGGGCTCCACGGGAAAGCCGAGCACGAAACAGGACGAGCCAACGTCGCACATTTGGTAGGTGATGTTGCTGACCTCGGGCGCATCCTGCAACGTCAACGTGGCCACGAATTGCTGGCCAGCGGCGGGGAGACGGGGCGCCACGTCAATGGTGGCGACGCCCGCAAGTCCCTGGCGCTCCCACACCGCCGCTGCGTCCTCTGGCTCCTCCGCTGCGGCGAGGGGCAGGACCAAGATGGCCAGCAGGAGCACCAGGCGTTGCACAATTCCCATGGAGCCTCCATGTTCCTTAGCCCATGTGCCTTGAGCAAGCCGGCGCATTAGGGGCTGGCCTCCAGACCCTCATGGTTTGATGCGCCGCGGGAGGCCCGAATGGCGCTGTCGTGCAGAAGGGCCATGGGCACTCCATACACAACAAACAGGGCCAAAGCTCCCCAGACCAGGGACAAGCCGGGCAAACTGTGGACGGTGACCCGCGCGGACTGGTACGGTTCTTGACTGGTCGAGGGGAACGTCGCATCGTAGGCCGTGATCCAATCATCGCTGGCGCAGGACTCTTGCGGGCTCTCGCACACCGCATCCACTTGCACGTACACGTCCCGCTCCCATCCCCTCCATGTGCCGGGCAGCGGGTAGTAGGCGCCGGTCTGCTCTTCGTAGTAAAGAAGCCCGTCCGCGGCTGCACCCGGCACCCCGATGGAAACTGTGAACGTGTCAATGAACCGGTCGCCAGCGGTCCCGATGGAAACGAGAATCAGGTCCTGACCTCCTACCGTGATGGAATCCCCCACGTCCAAGTCGGCGCTGCTCTTGTCTTCGTAGTAGGTGCTCAACGCGTAACCCACAAACAACACCGCCACCGCGAAGTGGATGCCATAAACGGCCACCATGCGCACGCGCGCTTGGCGCAATTTGAGTGGCGGCGGTGCTTTTTGGTGAAGCCGCCACGCAACCGCAGCGAGCGCCGGCGCCACGTAGTACGCGCCGAGGAGTCCAACGAGGGCATACATGGCCGGATGACGCCGGCCCAGCGCCACCGCGTGGGCAGCCACCAAGCTGACGACGGCCAGTCCCCCCATGGGCACCTGGATGGGCCAACCAATCTGCACACCACCCCAGATGTGCGTTGGCGGATTGAACCAAAAGATGACGTTGAGCCACGCGGCAACAATCAAGCCCAGGCTTGCACCGCGGGCCCAGACGGTTCCGACGGTGCCGACGTGGTACGTCTTGGCGACG
>JBFJWV010000242.1:0-2711 GCA_041623515.1 Thermoplasmatota archaeon
CGCAGGTTCCCCATGCCGTAGTCGATGACGGCCACGGCACTCATCGCATACCTCCGCGTTGCAGCTGTGCTTCCAGCCGCTCCAAGTCATCACGCGTGTCAATGCAGAGATTCTCGTCGTCCGCGGGAGGGCCGTCCCGGGTGACGTTGGCAATGCGAAATGCCTCGGGCCGATTGTAGAATCCGAGGGTCACGTGCTCTCGTTCGGCTTCGCTCAATGTCTGCGCGTGCAGTTTGCGCAGCGCTGCTGCGGACAGCAATTCCAAACTGTGGCCGGCGGGGAACGTTCTTGGAAAGACGTTGGTCACAACGTCAACCTCCGGCCCCGCCTGCGGCAAGAGGAGTTGGAACAGGGATGGGTCCAGCAACGGGCTGTCGGCGCAAACACGAAACACCCAGTCGCACGGGTGCGCATCCAGCGCAGCCACAAACCGGCCCAGGACATCATCCAGAGGCCCCCGAAACACCGGGACCCCTTGCGCTTCTGCGTGCGCCGCCAGTGCATCATCGGACGGTTCCACGCTTGTCACCAAGACGACGTCGCCGCCCTTGGATGCGGCCGCCAAAACGTGGTCAATGATGGGACGACCCAGGAATGGATGCAATACCTTGCCCGGAAAGCGCTTCGACGACATGCGCGCCTGGACGAAAACCTTGGCCATCAATGGGCCACCTCGCCTTGCGCGCCATGCTCTTCCAGGAACATTTTCGCGCTCAAGAAGTAGAACAGGAATTTGCTGGCGCTATTGGGCAATTGCTTCTCATCCAGCATGGTTGCAATGGCTTCTCGGCGGACGATCTCAAAAATCGGGCTCGGCGCCAAGACCGCTTCGCGGACATCAGGGTCTCGAACATTGAGCAAGTCCAAGATGTTGGCGTTGAATCCAATCTTGCGCCGGTCCAATCGCACCGAATCTGGGATGAGCCCTTTTGTCGCCTCCCGCAAAACCGCCTTCGTGCGACCATCCTGAATGAGGTGCCGTGTTGGAATGGTGTAAGCGAATTCACACAGGTGCCGATCCAAAAATGGCGACCGGTTCTCGATGGAATGGAACATGGCGTTCAGGTCATCTTCGTGCAAAATGACGGGGACCGATTCGTGGAACAATTCGTTGAGCATGCGATTGCGCAGCAGGTCCGAACAGTATTCTTCCTCTTCGAACGGCTCATCAAACGGCTCGACGAGCAATTCAGCGAATCGTTGGCGGTCCATGTAGATGTGGTCACGGAAATTCGGATCCTCATCAAAAAGCTCGGGGCGTTGCAAGTGTGGATTGCGAACAAGGGGGGCAATGTGGGTCGTCCAATTTTTTTGCGCACCGTCACGCAAAGGGTTGGCCGTTCCGAGCTGGTGAAGGAACGCCAGGTGGTGATCGTAGTACCCCGTGAACAACTCGTCTGCCCCGGTGCCGCTGAGAACCACCTTGTAGCCATGTTCACGAACACCACGCATCAGCAGCCAATGGACGTAGTAGCTGATGGTGATTACCGGGGCGTCATGGTACCGAACCAATGTCCTGAGGTTCGTGAGAAAATCATCAAAGGTCAGCGGAACGGCAGTGTGCTTGAGCTGCAATTCGTTGACCACGGTGGCAACGTTTTCTGATTCATTGTACCGTTCGTCAGGTGATACAATGGTGAAGCCATGTACGTCGTGCTCGTGGACGCGCTTGGCCGTGCAGATCAACGCGTTGCTGTCCACACCTCCACTCATGCAGAACGCCACCGGAACATCGGCACGCAGCCGAATGCGGACCGCTTCCAACAAACGCTCCCGGACACCGTCGACGGCGTCCTCGAACGACATGGTGTCATCCGGCTCAAAGCGCGGACGCCAGTAACGATGCACTTCCTGCTTGCCGCCGCGCAACACCCAATAGGTACCTGGCGCCACTTGCTCCAGGCCCCGGAAGAATTCATGGGGGCCCTTGTAGAGTGATTTGTACCCATTCACGAGGTAACGCCGAAGGGCATCGGAATCCACGGGAAGAGGCGCACCGCGCATGGCCACGATGGCCTTGATTTCGGAGGCGAAGTACAAATCGTCCCCATCGCGAAACACATAGAGGGGTTTCTCGCCAAATCGATCGCGGCAAAGTACCAGACTGCCGTCCTGTTCATTGAACCACGCAAAAGCCCACATGCCTTCGAATTCATCGAGGGCTTCCAGCCCGGCTGCCTTGAGGCCTTGCAGCAGGACTTCCGTGTCGGATTCCGTATGCCATGTTCGCGGGATGGACCCGAACGGTTGGCGGCCGGCATCCATGGCTTCCCGGACCTCAACATGATTGTACAGTTCGCCATTGTAGCAGATGGTGTCGCCGTCCAAATTCATGGGTTGTGCGGCCCGTTCATCCAAATCCACGATTGCCAGGCGCGAGTGAATCAGGGTGGTCGCACGGCCCCCGTGATTGAAGGCCGCCACACCGTTTCCATCCGGCCCCCTGCGCTGCATCGTTTCGAGGCATGCGTCCACGCGTTCCTTCGGCAATGGCAAGGGGCCTTGGTGTCCAGCGATACCACACATGATTAGACCACGTTGATTCGTTTCAGGGCAAAGGGGTCGCCCGGCATTTGGTTCACGCCCTCGATGGCTGTCGGACAGCATGAAATGCCTGCGGCCCGTAGTTCCTGGCGCACGAACGTTGCGTCGCAACCCGGCCGGCCTTCCGGGTACGAGGCATGACGTGGAACCGCGCCGATGGCATTGCC
>JBFJWV010000243.1:0-2704 GCA_041623515.1 Thermoplasmatota archaeon
TGGAGCAATTCAACATTCTCAAGGAGCAACTGCCCAAGATTCGCAGCACCGACCCCGCTGTCCAAGTGATCAAGGCCGAGCCCGGCCAATTGGTCCGTGTGACCCGGAACAGTCCGACCGCCGGCAAGCACGTCGCCTACCGCCTCGTCGTTCAGGGACTCTAGGAGCCATAATCCATGCGTGAACTCGTTGATGCATTCTACGCCGAACGTTCCATCGTGAACCACCACATCGCCTCCTACAATGACTTCCTGGCGCACCGGCTCCAGCACGTCATTGACAACATCAAGATTGGCGATGATGACACCTCGGAACGCGGCATCGTCCAAACCGACATCGAGGGCTTTTACATCAAGCTCGGCAAGATTTCGGTGGCCCGCCCCGTTGTCAAGGAAGCCGATGGCAGCCTTCGGCCCCTGACCCCGATGGAAGCGCGCCTTCGCAACCTCACTTACCAAGCGCCCGTCAGCTTGGAGTTCATTCCCGTCATCGACGGCATCGAACACGAACCAGAACTCGTGCAAGTCGGCCGCCTGCCCATCATGGTGCACTCGGACCACTGCAACATCAACCGGGAAGTCCAAGAGGAAATGGAAGGGCGCCAACTCAGTGACGAAGAATACCGGCACAAGCTTGTCGAGATGCAAGAAGACAAGCTGGACCCCGGTGGATACTTCATCAGCAACGGCACGGAACGTGTCCTGATCACCCTCGAAGACCTGGCACCCAACCGTGTCTTGGTCGAAAAGGCCAGCCGCTACGGCAACGACGTGGAGATCGCCAAGGTGTTCTCGCAGCACGAAGGCTACCGCGCCCTGGTTGTCGTCGAGCGCAAGAAGGACGGCGACCTCATGGTCACGGTCCCCAGCGCATCCGGCCAAATCCCCCTCGCCATTCTTCTGCGTGCCCTTGGCATGGAGAGCGACGAAGAAATCGTCCACGCCATCCAAAGCGACGAAGCCATGGAGCCCCTCATCTTGGGCAACATCGAATCCGCCGCCGAAGAGTACGGCGTTGCCACCCGTGAAGACGCGATTGCCTACCTCGGCAAGCGCCTCGCCGGCGGTCAAGCCAAGGAATACCGTGTCAAGCGCGTTGAGGCCCTCATGGACCGCAACCTTCTGCCCCACTTGGGCCAGGAGCCCGAGGACCGCATCACCAAGGCGATCTTCCTTGCCCGCATGGGCCAGTCCGTCTTCGAACTGTACTTGGGCCTGCGCGAAACCGACGACAAGGACCACTACGCCAACAAGCGCCTCAAGCTCGCTGGCGACCTCATGGAGGACCTGTTCCGCGTCGCATTCATGGCCCTGTGCAAGGACCTGAAGTACCAGCTGGAACGGGCCCACGCCCGCAACCGCGACGTCAAGATCCAAACCGCCGTGCGCGCGGACGTTCTGTCCCAGCGCCTGCTGCACAGCCTGGCGACGGGCAACTGGGTGTCGGGCCGTGCCGGTGTGTCCCAACTCTTGGACCGCACCAGCAACCTGGCCGCGCTCTCTCACATGCGCCGTGTCACGAGTCCGCTGACCCGCAGCCAGCCTCACTTCGAAGCCCGTGACTTGCACTCGACGCAATGGGGCCGCTTGTGCCCCAACGAGACGCCGGAAGGCCCGAACTGTGGCCTGGTGAAGAATCTCAGCTTGTGCGTCGAGATTTCCGAAGGGTTCCCCGAGCGTGAAGTCGAGCGTGTCCTGCGCGACTTCGGCCTGCGGCCCGTCGAACGCGACGCACCTGGCGCCACCGTGTACCTGAACGGTGACCTGGTTGGCCTGCACGATGACGCCGCCGACCTGCGCACCCGCCTCCTCGAGCGCCGGCGCGCCGGTTTGCTCAGCAATGAGGTCAACATTTACCACGACGCGGACAGCAATGCCCTGTTCCTCAACAGCGACGCGGGCCGTGTTCGCCGCCCCTTGCTTGTCGTTGAAAACGGCAAGCTCCGCTACGGCAAGGAAGCGGAGAAAGACCTCCTCGAAGGCCGCATCAAGTGGAGCGACCTGGTCAACGAAGGCCACGTGGAATACATTGACGCCGAAGAGGAAGAGAACCTCTACATCGCCGTCACCCCCGACACGCTGACCAAGGACCACACCCACTGCGAAATCGACCCGATGATCATTCTCGGCATCGGTTCCAGCCTGGTTCCTTACCCCGAGCACAACTCCAGCCCCCGCATCACCATGGGTGCCGGCATGGGCAAGCAGTCGCTCGGCTTTGGTGACGCCAACTACCGCATCCGCCCCGACACCCGGGGCCACTTGCTCCAGTACCCGCAGGCGCCGCTCACCCAAAACCACCCGTCGACGTACATCAACTTCAACGACCGCCCCGCCGGTCAGAACTTCGTCGTCGCCGTGATGAGCTTCCACGGATACAACATGGAGGACGCCATCGTCATGTCGAAGGCCTCCATCGAGCGCGGCATCGGACGCAGCACCTTCTTCCGCACCTACAGTGCGGAGGAGCGCCGCTACCCTGGAGGTCAAGAGGACCGCTTCGAGCGCCCCGACCCCGAATGCCGCGGTGTTCGCCCCGAAGAAATGTACGCCTACATCGAGGAAGATGGCCTCATTTCCCCCGAGCGCCCGGTTTCCGGTGGCGACGTGGTGGTCGGCAAGACCAGCCCGCCCCGCTTCCTGGAAGAGCCCACGGATTTCCTGACGCCCCAAAAGCGCCGCGAGACCTCCGTGACCGTTCGCCA
>JBFJWV010000244.1:0-2697 GCA_041623515.1 Thermoplasmatota archaeon
GCCGCGGCAACGGCATCGGGGCCTTCAATCAGCACTTGCCATGCCGCGCCCATGATGCTGGCCGGACCCGGTGCTTGCTGCATGTGTTGCTGCATGGAAGGCGCCAACGCCCTGCCGAGTCGGAATCGGGCCACGGCGTACATGGCCGCCGCTTCTTCGTCGAAGGGTTGGTGCCGGAGAGCGCGGGCGGCGAGCCGGGCCGCGCGCCGGTTCTTCTCGGCGCCCAAGCACGCTTCCGCCTTGAGCACCCATGCATCGACGCGCGTGCGCCGGCGAATGGTGGCCGGAAGCGCAAAAGCGGACAGCATCCGCAAGCGCCCCGCAGTACCCGGGCGCTGCAGGAGGGCATGGCCTCGATGGGCACCCCATTTGCGCCCCGAAAAGGGAGCGACGACGCTAGCCAGAAGCGTTGCCCGCAACGGGCGCCAGCGTGAGCGTGAACCAGGCAGCGGCTTCCTCACCCGTGCGGGACAATTGAAGCGTGTCGGTTCCGGTCAAGAGGCCCGCTGTACGCAACTGACGGGTCCGGTGGATGAGAAATCGGGTCTGATCCGGGGTGGCGCGGGCCCCCACGGAGGCAGCTTGGAGCCGGCGCACGGCGTCACGGAAACTGAACCAGCCTCCCTGGAACGCGTCCAAGAGGATGCTGGCATCCAGGGCCAATTCCGGTTGCCCGTGAGTGAGCCGGTGCAGATGTTCGAAGGCATCCAGGTTGGAGGGGTGGATGGGCTCACGCCATTGGTAGACGCGAGCATTGCGCAAACCGCGTCGGGTCTCCTCGATGATGGTGCCGTGGTTGAGGTGCGCCAGCCGGTCGCGCAGGAAGTAGGGCGTGATTCCGTACAAACTGGAGATGCGGCGGCCTTGGCCACCCTTGCGCCCAGGCACGAACCGCACCTGGAACCGACGGCTGGTGTATTCGGTTTCGCGGGCCGCATCCGGGTTCTCGCGCAGGCGCTCGCACATGTCCAACTTCAGCGCCGCATAGACGGGATACTCTTCGGCATCCGGTAGCGGAGCAGCGACTGGGACCTCCGGCAAGTCATCAATGGTCAGGGGGTCGAGGGGCCAGCCTTCCGGCGGCGTTGAACCTGATTTTTCTGTTCGGCCCCGGCGCGGGTCAGCCATTGGAATCCAATCCGGGGCCATCCAGCTCGTGGGGGCCCGTATCGGCGCCCCGCCCTTGCTCCAAGGCCAAGTCAATCAATTCCTCGCGCGGGTAGTACGCCCGGTAGCGGCCCTCCACGACCTCATCGATGAGACCCGCGGCGACCATGTTGTCCACGTACGTGCGCAGGGTCTTGCGGGTGAGTGCCAGTTCCGACGTGATTTCCATTTGTACCGCACCGGGTCGTGCAATCACCCAGCGCGCCAGGTCCCACATGCGACCGCGTGCCATGATTGATTTCTTTTCCAGTTCTTGTTCCGGCATGTCGCCGGGGAAGATGCGCCGGCGTCGGCCAAGCGCAGCAGTGTGAATCATGCCCGCATCTTCGAGCATGCGCATGTGATGGTGAAGGGTGCCCCAGGCGCATCCGAGCCGCCGCCGCATGGCGGTCATGGTGAGGCCGGGTTCATTGGCGCTGATGTCCAGGATGGTGCGCCGGATGGGGTGCTCGGCCAAGCGGTCCTTGTGGGTTGGCCGGTACTGGACGCGGCCCCGCATGAGGGACAGGGCGGATACGACAGCCACCGAAAACGGGTCCATGGATTACGAGTACCCCAGGGCCGAACGCGAACGCTCGGCACGTTGGCTTTCGGTAGTATCCCTGATGTTTATGATTTCTTGCTTGAGGTGAGGGTAAATACGGGCCGCCTGGGCCAGCAACTGCTCCGCCTCCTGGTGGCGGCCGATTTCGCGCATGGCGGACACGGCGAGATAGGTCAGCATGCCGTCGCGATCTTCCTCCATGTGGTTGCGCAGGAGAACCAAGCAGCGCTTCGGCTCGCCCATTTCCAGCAACGACATGGCTTGCACCGCGATGCCATCGGGACCGCCGCCGTGCTGGACGGCTTTCTCGGCCAACTTGAAGGCCTTCTTCGGCCGGGTGTACATGGCTTCCGTTGCGCTGGCAAGCAGCGCATCCGTTTGGTTGTGGGCACGCACGCGACCAATCACCATGGGTACCGTTGCACCCACCAGCAAAGCCGAACCGGCGAAGGTCCAGAGCAGATGCCATTTGCGCGGCGGCTCCACGCGAGGAATGGTGGTTTGAGGCTGCATGAGTTGGCCGTTGATCCAAATGGAATGAACCAAGCCGTCGAATTCCACGTGGATGCGTCCATCGCGTCCAGCCACGGCCATCATGTCGCCATGGTAGCTGCGCAGGTGCACGTTGGCATCTTCCAACCGCAGTCCGCCACCGGCCCACGAAAGCACGCCATCGGCTTCGTCCAGGAGCAGGTTGCGCATGTTGCCAATGTCGAAAGCGTGGTTGAACATGCGCGCCTTGCGCTGCCCGGGGTCCATGACCAAGTGACCATCGGTCACCGTGATGATGGCATCGCGCCGTTCGTAGGTGCTCCCATGCACCCAGTGGGACGGCGCCTCCGTCATGTCTTCATTGCGACGGTTTTCGATGTTTACTTCCGTGGCTCCATCATCATGGACAACGTCAATGATAACATCGCTGATGGCCAACCGGAAGTTCCCCTGAATCTCAAACATGGGCACTACATTCGAGCTGACGAACAGCC
>JBFJWV010000245.1:0-2675 GCA_041623515.1 Thermoplasmatota archaeon
CCGTGGGCATCATGGGGTAGTCTGCCGCTGCATAATCTTCCTTGTAGAGCAGAGCGAGGGCCCAAAAATGCGGGGGCGTCCAAAAGAACACGATGCCGGCCATGAGCCACGCGGGCCATGACAAAGAGCCGGCGGCTGCGGCCCAGCCAATCAAGGCCGGGAAGCTGCCTGCAAATCCACCGATGACGATGTTTTGCGCTGTGGTCGGCTTGAGGACCACGGTGTACACGATCACGTAGAACCCGATGGCGCCCAGGGTGAGCCATGCCGCGAGGTGCAGACCGGGAATCCACAACGCCGCAAAGGAGAGGGCGGAAAGAACGAGCGCGTAAACGGTGGCATTGACGGGATGGATGCGGCCGCTTGCGACGGGGCGGTCCGCCGTGCGCCCCATGTTGCTGTCGCGCTTGCGCTCAATCACATTGTTGAATGCGCCGCTGGCGGCCGTTGAAAATGTGCCTGCGGCCGTGACGGCCAGGAACGGCACCCAAGCTGGAATGCCCCGCGACGCCACAAACATGGCGGCCCAGGCAACAATCAGCAGGAGCAAGATGATGCGGGGCTTGCTGATTTGCACGTAGTCCCGAAGGATGTCGCCGACGGCACGCATCAGTAGGGGTCCTCCCCGGGGAACAGCTCGTGTTTCTTGCGACGGGTGCGTTTGGGGACGGGCGCGCCGGGGGTTTGCCGGGCCGGTTCCGTTCGTGGCGTGGCCGCCGTGAGGGGCTGGAGCCATGCAACCATCGCGGCCATCGTGATGGTCACCAGAAACAGGGTGGCCGTCGCCAAGTGAGCCGTGGTCAGAGGGGCTGCATTGCGGCCCAGGACGGTGATGCCGCCCAGGCCGACTTGAATCACGAGGATGAACAGCGCCACCAGGGGAAGCCGGCGAAGCAGAGGGTGGTGGTCGCGCCCTTGGAAGGCGTACCAAGCGAAAGCCAGCAGTGGAATACCGAGCAAACTGGCCACCAATCGGTGGCTCCATTCGTACAAGACTTGAGCCTGCGTGTAGCTGTCGGCCGCGTCCGGACCGTCCGGGTCAATGCCGCCGGTTTCCGCTGAAGGGAACGGGGGCAACCACTGTCCGTAGCACTGGGGCCAGTCCGGACAGGACAGGCCGCTGCCCGTTGCCTTCACCCATGAGCCCAGAATCATCAGGCCCACGGTCATGACAACCACGACGACGCCGAGTCGTCGGACGAGTACGATGCGCTCCATCGTGGTCATGGCTCTGGTTCCGCCCCAGGAGTGGGCCTCTTTGAACGTTGGGGCAAACCCATTGCGCTCAGAATGGCGATTCCGGCCCCAATGGAAAGCGTGGCGGCGATGGCAACGGCAACGTCCGGGCGGCTTGCCAAGAGCCCCGCCAAGGGCCCGGCGGCAAAGGTTCCTGCGTACGCGATGACGTTTTGGATGCCGTGGCCCCGGCCGCCGCTGGGGCCGGCAACGCGGCTGACTTGGCTCGGCAAAACCGTCGCCAAAATGGAATGAAACACGAAGAACATGGCGCCGCCGACCCAGAAGCCCGCCGACGGCACCAGGGTGAAGACGGCCAGGCTGAAGGCGATGCCAACGGCGGCCACCGTCAGGGGTTGCCATGTCCAGCCCCGCCGGTCAATGACGCGGCTCAAGGTGAGCATGGAAATCAGCCCGGCCGTCATGAGGATGGGGAACACCCACCCCTCGTTTCGCTGCAAGAAAAAGAGGGCGGTGGTCATGACGTAGTTGGCTGCAAATCCTCCCATGGCCAAGGCGGCCACGGGTGGCGTGAGGGGGCGGCGGGATGTGGGGGCGCTCGAGCGGGCGGGCAGGGGCACCCGCAGCAAGGGCAGAGCCGCAAGCGCGCCCATGAAGGCGGTGACCAAGAACAGGCCCTGCATGGAGATCATGGGGTAGAGCACGGGCCCGGCCGCCATGCCCACTAGAAAGCCGGTGCCCGCCGGGATGCCCACCAAGGCCATCCCCATGGTGCGGCGGGATGCGGGGAGGGTTTCCCCGACTGCGGCAACAGCGACGCTCGCAACAGCGCCCATTCCTTGCAGGAGCCGGCCGGCAATCAGAACGCCAATGTCCGTTGCAAATGCACACAGCAGGGATCCGGCGACGAAGAAGACGGTGGCGGACCACATCAGGGGGCGCCGGCCAAATTTGTCGCTCAACACGCCGTTGGGGAACTGCATCACGGCCATGGTGAGCCCGTACACACTGAAGGCGACGCCCACCCAGAACGGGTCGATGCCGCCCACGTCGTAATGGGTCCGGAAGTTGGGCAGCACCACGCTGAGGCCGAAGACGCGCGTGAACACCAGGGCCGCCGCGGTGCCGACGAGTCCAAGCTCGCCCTTGCTGAATCCCGCCGCGGCCACAATGCGTCGATTCGCTCCTTCCTGAAAAGCACTCTAGGACACCCGACCACCCATGATGCGGATGGAATCGGGCCCGGCCGGGGTTCGCACCAAGGCCGCCATGGCTCGCGCAAGCCATCCAAACGGCCACGGGGACGAGGCACCGGGAATCCAGGGAATCCACGTGCGGAAGCCCAATGCGCGGTAGAATGGGCTGGCATCGGGCGCACGGCGGTACACGCCACCCACCATCCAGCGGGAACCGGCCCGGCGCGCTTCTGCCATGGCCGCCGGCAACAATTTCCACGCAAGCCCCGAACCGCGGAGCGC
>JBFJWV010000246.1:0-2640 GCA_041623515.1 Thermoplasmatota archaeon
ACGTTGATTGGATCGCTTGTGAACCTCTGGATGAGCTTGTTCACGCTGCTCGCGTGAAACGTTGCCATCGTGGGGTGGCCGGTTTGCATGGCCTGGAAGGCAACGCTCCCTTCGGCGCCGCGGATTTCGCCAACGATGATGCAGTTGGGCCGGCTGCGGAGACCTGCCTTGAGCAAATCGTACATGGCCACTTGGCCGGCACCTTCGTCGGCCCGTTCACGCGTCACAAGCTGCTGCCAGTTCGCATGGGGGGGCAGAACCTCCGGCGTGTCTTCCGCGGTGAGGATTTTGCTTTGGGGTTTGATGAAGGGAAGCAGCGCATTGAGGCTCGTGGTCTTGCCGCTGGCGGTCTCACCTGAAACGAACACGCTCATGCCGTTCTCCAGGCACAACCAGAGATATGCCGCCAGCCGTGCGTCCATGGTGCCCCATGCAATCAACTGGGTGATGGCCAGGGGCGTTTCGCTGAACTTCCGGATGGTGAAGCTGGATCCCCCGCGACTGATTTCGTCGGAATAGATGATGTTGATGCGGCTGCCATTGGGGAGCGCACCGTCCACGATCGGCGTCGAGCCGCTGACTGGTCGACCCATGCGCTCACCCATGCGGACCAAGTAGCTGTCCAAGGTCTCGGCATCTTGGAATTGCAGATTGGATTCCAGCATGTCAAACACCTTGTGAATGAGCAGGATGTTCTCGGTGCCGAGGCCGTGGATGTCTTCAATCCAGGGATCTTTCATGAGTGGCTCCAGCAAGCCATGCTCGGCCAATTCTTGGTGCAGCAGGAAGCGCATGTCGGCCAGCTTCTCATCCGTTAGGCGACGGCGCAGGCGTGGCGAAATGCCGTTGCCAAGCTCCTCGAGGGCAGCCAACATCTCGCTTGCGTTTTGCGGCAACTCCACATCAACCACTTCGTGAAAGATGTGGTCGCGCAACCGTTCCAAGAGCGCTTGATCCTCTTCCTCAAGGGCCGGTTGAATCGCGATGTAGCGGGGAAACAATCCGCCGTCATTGACCACGTGAACAAAGTAAGGGCCTTCGACGTGGTACAACAGGTTGTAGGGCGTTGCACCCTTGAGCGATCGGGAAACGTGGGCATGGTACGACGGTTGTTCATCCGCCGACAAGCCATCCAAATACCGCCGCAGGTGAGTGTAGCGCTTGCGTGCTTCGGGCAGCTCGATTTAGACCACCGACCGGATTTCAATGACGATTCCAATCTTCGGCTCAACGCGGAAATTGAT
Organism: Thermoplasmatota archaeon; assembly: GCA_041623515.1. Lineage (GTDB taxonomy): Archaea > Thermoplasmatota > E2 > JACPAO01 > JAHFTW01 > JBFJWV01. Next base: position 1,245 of record JBFJWV010000246.1, read on the forward strand.
GACTTCATTGAAGCGGTCGGCGGCGCGGGTCATGCGCCGAACAACCAGGCGGCGGGAGGCGCTGCTGCCGATGAGTTCGCACTCCATTTGGAAATAGACGTCGGCGGCTTCGACGAACGTGTCCACCAGGTCGGAGCTGACCTGGCCGTCCTCCATGGTCAGGATGACGGTGCGTCCAGTGCTTGCAAGGCGCTTGAACAAATGGAGGATCCCGTCGATTTGCTCGCTTGACTGGAACCCGCCGCCTGAGGCGCGGACATGGTCGGCAAGGAATTTGCTAAACGCGTCAAAAATCACGACCTCCTTGCTGTACATGAGGCGGGCTTTGGCGATGCGCGTCAGCAACTCGGCCCGGGGTGCCCGGCCGCCAATCATGGGGTGGGCTGGAACGACGACCAATTCTTCATCGAGGATGGGCCGGTCGACGGGAAACTCGAGACTGGCCATTTGCTGAAGGAACCCTTTCGTCGTGAGTTCAGTGGTCACGTAGCAGCATGAATGTTGGTGCTCGAGAAGCCCCGCAACAAGGCGCTGAACCAGCAGCGACTTGCCGCTTCCGTGCGTTCCCTGGATGACAATCAGGCTGCCGCGGGGCAAGCCGCCGCCCAGGCGGTCGCACAAGTCGTCTCGCTCCATGTGGAATGGCAGTGTGGCCTTCATGGTGCCGCCTCGTAGAAGCGCAATTCATCCTCGGCGCCACGGGGGTCGATGACCCGCACCACATGGTCCCCGGCGCCGATGGTGGGTGTGGACACGGACAATGATGCCCATGAACCGGCATGGATGGTGTCGGAGGAGCTCGTGAAATCCGTCGTCACCTCGTTGTCGACGAAGACAATCAAATCACTCGCGTCAATGGCAAGCTCTCCGGTGTTGAGGATGTGCAGCACCAGGGGGTTCGTGGAGACATTGCGCGGGTCATTGATGATTTCCAGATCCACGCTGAGCCGGTCGGCGCGATCATGGATGCGGTCTTCGAGAGCGTTCGAGATGTCGCCGGCGATGGCGATGCCAGCGCCCGCAAGCGCGGACGCCGCAATGAGGGCCCCCACGAACAGGATCATTTCCGACGGCCCTTCTCCGGCCATCTTATGGGCTCCAAAGGGCCAAGTCGCCGGTTGGCAGGGCAATCGCGTACAGGCCCAGTGTCGCCGGAGTCACTTCAAACGTGGCGGATTGTCCGGGCGCCCAGACGTTGGTTGATTCGCCATCGATGGTCCATGAATTCGCGGTCCCGGGAGCGCCGTCGCGCAACACCAGAATCGCCGATGCATCGATGACTTCGCTGCCTGTGTTGGTTGCATCAATCATTGCCGATCCGGCGATGGTCACTGCGTCGATGCTGATGGATGTGTGCGCACGAACCAGCGCGCGTTCTGCGTTGCGGTCCGATGCA
>JBFJWV010000247.1:0-2617 GCA_041623515.1 Thermoplasmatota archaeon
CATTTGGGATGGCGTGGAAACCTGGACGGAAGCACTGGCGTTCGGAATCTACGGTGACGTGGTCGCCGTGCGACGTGGCCACGACTTGTGGGAATTGACGGCCGATCAGGTCACCATTTGTCCGGGTCAACATGACGGCGTGCCCACCTTCCCCGGAAACGACCGCCCCGGAATCCTGAGTCGACGCGGCGCTGCCCGGCTGTGGTACGAACACGGCGTCCTGCCCGGTCAACGCATCGTGGTCCACGGCGACCCCCTGGACGAAGGGTTCGTGGATGACTTGGCCGCTGCGGGAGCCAACATTGTGGCCACCGGCCACGTGGGCGAAGCGTCCGGTGTTCCCGTGAACCGGGCCCGCGTGGATGGGGACATGCATGCATGCGACACCATCATTTGCAACATTCGCGGGGTTCCGCGCATTGAGTTGTTTCAGCAGGCCGGTTGCGAACTCGCCTGGGACGATGCCCTCGTACCAAGGCGGAGCGCAGACGGAATCACCAGCCGGCCGACGATCCGGGCGGTGTTTTCGTGAACGACAAGGAATTCGTATGCCGGTGCGAGGACATCACCACGGCCGACTGCAAGCATGCCATCGCCGACGGTTACGCGGATTTCGAGGACCTCAAGCGCTTCTTGGGCCTCGCGACGGGGCCATGCCAGGGAAAGGCATGCGTCGCGGCCGCGACGCGGCTCATTGCGGCGGCTCGCGGCATCCCGCCTGAAGACGTGGATGTGATGACGTTCCGACCCCCCGTGCGCCCCATTCGCATTGATACCCTTGCTGCGCAAGACGCGGAGGATGCATGAAGCCCCGTTACGATGTGGTCATCATCGGTGGTGGCGCCGTCGGCCTGAGCGTCGCCTACGAGTTGGCCAAATTGGGAATTCGCGACGTTCTCGTCTTGGACAAGGACAGCCTGGTGAAGGGAGCCACGGGGCGCAACGGGGGCGGCGTACGGGCCCAGTGGACGACGCCGGAAAACATCCGCTTGGCCCGCGACTCCATGGAGGCGTTCCAACGCTTTGCCCAGGACACCGGCCACAACATCTTCTACCGCCGCAGCGGGTATTTGTTCTTGACACGCCAAGAGGAGCAGCTGCAGCGACTCACGGAGGCGGCGGCGTTCCAGCGCCAACACGGCGTCAAAACACGCATGATTGGCCTTGACCAAGTCGAGGACATTGTTCCCGGCATCAACACGGAGGGCTCCATCGGCGCCAGTTGGAACCCCGACGACGCCATTGTCTTTCCATGGCCGCTGGTGTGGGGCTGGAAGGAAGCCGCAACGAAGCGCGGAGTGGAGGTTGCGGTTCACACGGAAGTCTCCGGCATCGAAGTGCAGGCAAACCGTGTTCGCGCCGTGCTCACCAACCGAGGTCGCGTCGAATGCAACTGGGTTGTCAACGCGGCGGGTGCATTTGCAAGCGCGTGGCGGCGATGGCCGGCGTGGAACTGCCGAACCATCCGGAACGCCATGAAATCCTGGTGACCGAGCCCCTGAAGCCATTCCTGGACCCCATGCTGGTGGATTTGTCCACGGGGTTGTACGTGAACCAGGACATGCGCGGGGAAGTCATCGGCGGCTTGGGGACGCACCACGCCGAAAGCCTGGATTGGTCGAGCACGCTGCCTTTCCTGCGGGAATTCAGCCGCCAGTTGGTTCACTTGTTGCCTCGCATGGGGCCCGTCAAGGTCTTGCGTCAATGGGCCGGGAGCTACGACAAAACGCCCGACCATAAACCGGTCCTGGGCGTCGCGTCTGCGGGCCCGGAAAACTTGGTCCAAGCCAATGGTTTCAGTGGCCACGGAATGATGATCAGCCCCATGGTCGGCCGCATCACTGCGCAACACATTGCGGGAATGAAGACGGACGTATCGCTGGTGCCTTTCTTGTTGGACCGTTTCGAAGGCGAAGTGGTTGTCGAGCGCATGGTCATTGGCTAAGCCCTTTCTACGGTCGAGCCGGTTCCATGCTATGGCAGACGTCCAGTGGATTCTGAAGGAGAAGCCCGAATGGCAAGACGCCCTTGTCATCGTCGGCTTCCCGACGGCGGGTCTTGCATCCACGATTGCGTGCACGTACCTCCGTCGGCGGCTCGATTTGCCTCTGGTTGGCAGTCTGCACCTGGATGACCAGAGTCCGGTGGTTGCGGTCCAGGAGGGGGTATCCACCAGCCCGCTGCGGGTTCACGGGGGTCAAACCGAATGCCGACTCGGGGATGAACGGTGCCCCTGGGTGTACATCATTTCCACGGATTTGGGTCTGCAGCCCGATGCCATCCGGCGCATTGGCGATGCCATCCTGCAAGAGACGCAGGGGGCCCGCATGGTGCTGTGCTTGGATGCCGTTTCGCGCGAAGCCGGCGACAGCTCACCGGACGTGTACTGCGTTTCGTCGCAGCCGGGCCTGCGTGACGTGCTCGCCACCGACCAGGTGACTGCTCTGGCCGAGGGCATTCTGGTGGGCATGAGCGGCCAAATCTTGTTGGACGCCGAAGTGCGCGATTTGCCCGCGGCGGCCCTGCTGGTTGAGGCCGTTGAGGACATTCCGGATGGTCGTGCGGCCGCCGCGTTGATTCATGCGGTGGACCGATTGCTGCCGACCATCCAAATTGA
>JBFJWV010000248.1:0-2586 GCA_041623515.1 Thermoplasmatota archaeon
ACCGGTCACGGTGTAGGTGACGGAGCCCCCTTTGGTTTCCGCGACGAATTCCAGGTTGGGGTCCACCGTTTTGGATGGGTCCACGCTGCTGGGCCACAACCGGAGGCCCAAGTAGCCTCGCAGGGGCTCTTCGTCATTGGTTGGCTCCAGGGTGATGACCAGCTCCGTGACGCCGCCTTCGATGTCGAAATTGAGCCGCGTTGCGTGGAAACTGTCGCGCTGGCCAACGGTTTCGCCGGGAACGATTTCGACGACGCCGGGGTACGTTGTGAGAATGTCATCCTTGTCGGATGCGTGGGCGATTCCGGTGGCGTTGCTCAAGTCCACCGAGGCCACGAACCGGTCCGTTTCGGGCGTCCATGCGTTCTTGACGCTCACCATGAATTCCGTCTTCTCACCGACCGGAATGATGGTCTCCTCCGGTGTGAGAATCAGGTAGGTGTCCGTCATGGCCGGGCCATACGAGCCCCCGCCATCCTTGTGGCAGGTGTAGCATTCGGACAACTTGCGGCCCGTGGGGGGGTCGTTGATGTTGGCGGAGATGTCCGCCGACACGATCATGGCGCCAAAGCTGGCTGAAACCAGCAGCAGGGCCACCACAAATCGTCCACGCATGCCAGGAGGACTTCGCGTCTGTGGCTTAAATGCTGTGGACTTGAAACTGGAACCTCAGGCGTTTTGGACCAACCACTGCGCCGTGGCTTCCACTGCTTGAGCCGAGGTCATCTCGGGCGTCCATCCCAAAGCCATCATCGCATCAATGGCCAGCCCCATGTGCTTGACATCGCCCTTCCAGCCGGCGCCGCCCACGTCGGCTCCGCCGGTGAACGAGTACGTTGGGGAGAGCCCCATGGCCGTGCTGACAATGTCCGCGACCGCGGTGACTGGAATCCCGTCCAAGCTGCCCACGTTCAATGCGTGAACGCCCGGTGGTGCGTGGCGGGATGCATGGACCATGGCGCGCACCGTGTCCGCCACATGGACGTAGCTCTTGGTTTGGCTTCCGTCGCCCAGGATTTCCAAAGCGTTTGGATTCTTGCGGAGCTTGCGAACAAAATCGAACGTGACACCGTGATTGCTGCGGGGCCCCACGACGTTGGCAAACCGGAACAGCAGTGCATCGAAGCCAAAGGTTCCGGCGAAACTGGAAATGAGCGCTTCGCAGGCCAGCTTGGCGCCCCCGTAGATGCTGATGGGGAGCAGGGGCCCGTAATCCTCCGGAGTCGGGCGAACGCTCGCCGTTCCATAGACGGTGCTGGTGCTGGTAAATCCAATGCGCGTCACGTCGTTGCGCCGCATGGCTTGCAGGAGAGCCCACGTCATGGCAACGTTGGAGTCGTAGTGACTTTGGGGGTCGGCCTCTCCCGAGCGAACCTCCGGATTGGCCGCGAGGTGCCAAACCATGTCCACGCCAGCCAGGGCCGCATCCAACGTGTCCGCATCGCTTGCATCGCCCTCAATCAGGGTGATGCGCGGCGCGGATTCGCCCAAGAATTCCCGGTTACCCGTGATGAAATTGTCCAGGACGACGACGTCCTCACCTTCGGCAACGAGCAAGTCCACCAGGTGGCTTCCGATGAAGCCCGCGCCGCCGGTCACCAAGTGCTTCATTTTCTCACCAAAAATGCACGGTGGTCCTTTTCGAACGGCTCCAGGTCCACTTGGCGTTCAATGCGCAACCCCGCATCCCGCAACCGCTTCTCCACCTCGGCATAGATGGCTCGCGGCGGGTCCGCAACGTGGATGCTGCGTGCTTTGACAAACAGGAAGCCCAACCCATCGTCAGCGAGCAAAGGCAAGTTGCGCAGGAAAATGTCCACTTGGTGACGTTGCGCCACATCTTGCACCAGGGCGCCCACGGGACGGTCCACGTAGGCCGCATAGCTGGCCGGCACACCTGCATCAGCTAGCACGGGCACCACGTTGCGGCGGGCTTCCACGTTCCACAGCAAGTCACGCATGCTGCGGTCCGAGAATTCAATGGCGATGCACTTGGCGTCCCCCCGGAGCATGTCGCTCACGTGGCTGACGGTGGTTCCGGTGCTGGCGCCCAGATAGAGAACATCCCGCGCGGAATCAATCCACGGGGTCTTGGGATCCTTGCGCACCAGCGCCGCCATCTTGGAGCGATGAGGGCTCCAGCCGCGGTATTCTTGGCCCTTGAAGGCCCGCAAGGGTTCGCCGTACACTTTGCGGCCAGGCACCTTGTTGCGCGTCCAGAGGAAGCCCCGCATGTCATGCACGCCGCTTTGGGGCAGCGGCTTCATTTGCGCCCTCCGCGGCTGGGAGGCCGGGCCGTTCCCGACGGCGGCATGCGATCGCGTGGCTTCGGACCCGGTTTCTGCGGACCCTTTGGCGTGAATTTTTTGCCACCCTTGGAGCCCGGTTTGCCGTGCTGCGGCTTGCCTCCGTAGCGGCCTTTGCTTGGACCCCCTTTGCCTGCCGGGCCGCGCTGTGGGGGCTTTGGCTTGCGCGCGCGGATGTGGACCAAGTCGGCTTCCAGCGCCGCCGCCAGATGCTCGCGCAAATCGTTGCCCGTGGTGGCGTCGGCGCGGGCTGCGAGCGCTGCATGGTTGGCAAGGGCCC
>JBFJWV010000249.1:0-2561 GCA_041623515.1 Thermoplasmatota archaeon
CTGGATTCGGATTCCGATGGATTCACGGACGCCCAAGAGGAAGCGGCCGGTTCGGACCCCGCGGACGCGGCCAGCACCCCCAAGATTCCAGAGGCCCTAACCTACACGGGGAGCCTGAAAGGAGTGGGCGATGTTTCCCGCGAAGTGCCTTGCACATTCCAGGACATGACCTGCGAAACCCACGACGTGCCGATTCCGGACGGTCGCTGGCGCGTGACGTTCACCCTGACGCCCATTGACGGCATGGCCACCAGCCAAGGGTTCCCGTACCGCTCGGACTACGAACTGATTGTCCTGGGCCAAGAATCGACCAACGCCCCCGGTGAAAAGGAAGTCATTTCCGGCGTCATCCAGGGCCCCACCAGTGAAACGGCGGAGATTCAGGCGTGGCATGACGTGGACGGCAGCTACGAACTCCTTGTGGAATTCGCCCTGCCGTAAGCGCCCGCTCACAACGATTCCGTTGCCTTCTTCCCCTTCCCCCTTATTCTGCGGCCATGAACCCCCCAACCCGTGAGGCCGCATTGCGCGCCGACATGGAACGCATCAAGGAAGGCGGCCCCCAGAAGTACAGGGACCGCCTGCCATCGGAGGGCAAATACTTCGTCCGCGATCGCTTGAATCTGTACTTCCCCGAAGGCCTGGACTTCGAGGACGGCATGTTTGCCAACAACCTCCGGCTTGACGAAGGATTGGCTGCCGATGGCATGGTCACCGGGGCTGGCACCATCCGTGACCGCCGCCTGTTCGTCATTGCCAACGACTACACGGTCAAAGCCGGCAGCATGGCAGAACGGGGCGTCGAGAAATTCATTCGCGCCCAAGAGAGAGCCTTGCGGACCCAACGCCCCATTCTCTACCTCATCGACAGCAGCGGCGCTCGCATCACGGATCAAGCCGGCTTCTTTGCCAACATTCGAGGGATTGGGAAGTACTTCTACAACCACAGCGTCCTCAGCGGCAAGATTCCGCAAATCAGCGTCCTGTACGGCCCTTGCGTGGCGGGCGCCGCCTACACGCCCATCTTCTGCGACTTCAGCATCATGGTGCGCGGCATGAGCGCCCTGTGCATTGCCAGTCCACGGATGGTGGAAATGGTCACGGGCGAACAGATTGACATGCAAGCCTTGGGTGGGGCCGACGTGCACATGGAGGAATCCGGAAGCTGCCACGTGGTCGTGGACAGCGAAGAAGAAGCGGCGCTGGCCGTCAAGAAGCTCCTGAGCTACCTCCCCGACAATTGCCACCACCTGCCGCCGCTGTACGAAGCCCGCGCCCCCGCACGCAGCCCCAGCCAATTGGATAGCGTGGTGCCGGAAGACCCGAACCAAGCGTTCGACATGCACGATATGATCGACTGCATTGTGGACGCAGACAGCTGGTTCGAAATCAAGGCCGGCCACGCACAGGAGTTGCTCACCGGATTCGCTCGCATGGGTGGCCGCGTCGTGGGCATCGTGGCCAACAACAGCAGCCACCGGGCCGGCGCCATTTTCCCCCACAGCGCCGACAAGGCCGCGGAATTCATCACGACCTGTGACGGATTCAACATCCCGCTGGTCTATCTCTGCGACACGCCCGGATTCATGGTCGGAAGCGAAGTCGAGAAGATGGGCATCCTGAAGCGCGGCAAGAAGTTCATCTACGCCACCAGCACGGCCACGGTCCCCAAGATTTGCGTCGCCGTTCGCAAAGCCTACGGTGCCGGCATCTACGCCATGTGCGGCCCGGCATTCGAACCGGATGCAACGCTGGCGCTCCCCGGTGCAGAAATTGCCGTGATGGGCGCCGAAGCGGCCATCAACGCCGTCTATGCCCGGCAATTGTCAGCCATCGATGACGAGGCCGAAAAAGCAGCCAAGATCGAGGAATTGCGCGCCGAATACCGAAAGGACATCGACATCCATGTGACGGCCAACGACTTGATTGTGGACCACATCGTGCCGCCATCGGACCTGCGTGACGAAATCATCGCGCGTTTGGCCACGTACGAAACAAAGCACTTGCCGCTGCCCGAAAAGGGACACTCGACGGTTATCTAGGCAATCCGAGCGGGAACTCGCCCATCACAGGATGATTTGCTCTTCGAAGAGCTCCCAGATGATGGCGCCGCCGCCACTGACAAAGCCCACGCTGGCGTGCGCGTAGGCCCATTCGCCAGGGATATGTGGGAATTCGTAGAGGTCCCCGTCACCGGCACCCCATGACAGCGGGTCGGCCCCGTCGGGAACGATGACGGCCATGGGACCATGAACGCCTCCATTGGGGTCCACCAGCCGGGTCTGGCTGTGACCCGCCACGGCCGAGAATGCGTACATGATGCCCGTGATCTTGGCGCTGTCTTCGGAGATGACGAAGCCATTGTTGGAAATGTGGCCCGCACTGCCTTCTGGGGCGACGCTGAATGCATGATCGTCGATGTGGGTGGTTGCCGTGATGTCGTACACCACGCCACCCACTTGCTGGGCGTAGTTTTCGCCGTAGCCCATGGACCGAACGAACATCACCATGTCCTCCGGTTCGTCGGTGGTGATGTCGTAGTACGTGTAGGATGCATACCA
>JBFJWV010000250.1:0-2507 GCA_041623515.1 Thermoplasmatota archaeon
AGGTTCACGTCTTGGGCGGACGTCTACTCGATGGCTTCGGCGAATCCTTCGAAGCCACACGGTACCATTCGTTGGTTGTCGAAGAATCCACCCTGCCGCCGGAATGGCAAGTGACGGCGCGTCTCGAGGACGGCACGGTCATGGCCATGGAGCACATGGAGCACCCGGCGTTTGGCCTCCAGTTTCACCCGGAATCCATTGGCACCCGACCGGGTCTCGACATCCTTATCCGCTTCCTGCAGACGCAGTGACGTGGACCCCATTGCATGGAATGGCCGCGAGATTGTGCCGCTGGCGAAAGCGACCGTGCCCCTGGCGGACCGCGGGCACCTGCTCGGCGACGGCATCTTCGAGACGCTTCGCGGGCACAAGGGCTCCGTCTTTCGGTTGGATGCCCACCTCGAGCGCATGCGGCGCGGCTTGGTAGCCATTGGTCTGGATGCGCGGCTGGCCGACGATGCCGCGCAGGTAATTCACGATTTGACGGAGGCCGCCTCTGCCGAGGATGTGTACCTCCGCGTCCAAGTGTCCACCGGGCCGTCGGAAGAGATTGCCAGCGACGAAGGCGCCCGCGTGACCGGCATTTGCAAGCGTTTCCGGCCGTACCCGATGACCCATTACCAACGCGGGGTTCGCACCATTTTCTCATCCATCCGAAAAACCACGACGGACCCGTTGGCCAACGTGAAGTCCCTCAGTTTCCTCCCCTACGTGGTGGCCCGTCGCCAAGCACTGGGCGAAGCGGCTCACGATGCGCTGCTGCGCAATGAACACGGCCGCATTGCGGAGGCGACAACCAGCAACGTGTTTGCCCTGCAATCCGATGCCCTTCATGCGCCCGGTTCGGCGGAAGGCGCGCTGGACGGCGTCACGCGGCAACTCATCCTGGAACTGGCGGAGGACACTGGCCTCGACGTTGTGGAATCCCTCGACAAAGCGACGCTAACGGGGGCGCAGGAGGTCCTGCTGAGCAACACCATTGGCGGCGTCATTCCCGTCACTCGAATTGATGGAAAACCCGTCGGAACGGGCAAGGTCGGAGAATTCGCCAAACGAATGGGGCGCGCCGTTGACGAAGCGGTCCACGCATGAAGTGGACGCTGCCCCTGGCCCGCGGCCGCACGTGGACGTGGGAGGCGCCCCAGCTCATGGCCATTCTCAACGCCACGCCCGATAGCTTCAGTGACGGTGGCCAATTGGACGACGAGGAGGCCGTGCGTCAACGCGTCCGCGCCTGCGCGGCCGCCGGAGTGAAGGTTTTCGATGTGGGCGGCGAATCCACGCGGCCCGGCCACGAGCCCGTCGACGCTGCCGAAGAAATGGCGCGGGTGGTGCCCGTGATTGCCACCGTGCGTGACGAATTGCCCGACGCCATCATCAGCATCGATAGCAGCAAGGCGGCCGTGGCACGCGCGGCCCTTGAAGCCGGCGCCGACTGGGTCAATGATGTGTCCGGTCTGGGTGATCCAGGCATGGCTCTGGTGGTCAAACAAGCCGGGTGTGCCATTGCCCTGATGCGCCACGAAACATTGGAGGGCGAATCCCTCGTTGCCTGCCGAATGCAAATCGAGGATTTGCTTGAGAAGGCCGCGGATGCCGGCCTGGATGGGAATCAAATCGTGGTGGACCCGGGACTTGGATTTGCCGAGCGGCCGGGCGCTTCGGTCCGCGACAACATGGCTTTGCTGCAAGGGATTGGCAGCTACGCCCACGGCCGGCCGGTTCTGATTGGTCACAGCCGCAAGCGCTTCGTGGCAACCCTGGCCGATGAAGCCGGAACGTCCCTGGATGAAATGACGGCGCGTCTATGCGTCACCGCACGGGAAGCCGGTGCCGCGCTGCTGCGTGTTCACGACGTTCAGGGGTGCGCGTGGCCGTGGGATCCGCCCGCGTGAGCACCGTAGTGGGCCATGGTGTTGGGTGAGCCGTTGATGACGGGACTGGCACGGACACCATAGTTGCCGTCCACCGGCTCCACGTTGGGGCCGCCAGCACCTTCGCGGATGCCGATGATGGTCACTTGGATGATGAGGTCATGGCCGACCACCCGGTGGTCGCCTGTGGGGTTGAATCGGTAGACAATTTCGTCGCCTTCGTTGCCGACCGATTGGTACGCGCCGGGCTCCAGACCAAGCAGCGTGTCCGCGCTGATGGCGCTCGGGGGCTGAATGGTGAAGGTGGCCCCTTCGTTGGCGAGCAACCGTTGAATCAGAACACCGCGGCTTTCGTCGACGGTTGTTCGAACGGTCGCACCCAAGGCGGGCAATGGGTTCAGTTGGCCCTCTTCGGGAAGGGCGCGGAATGTGACGATGCCGTTGCTTTTGTCTTCCACGCGGAATTCGTAGAAGCTCTGCTGGGGCGTGAAGGTCTCGCCGACGGCCAGTTCACCGAAGAACTGGACGAAGCGCCCTTCGTCAATGGTGCCGGTTAGGGAATCCTCGAAAACGCCTTGGGCGTTGACCGTGTCGCCCCACTGCAGGGATGGGTCGTCAGTCACTTTGATGGTG
>JBFJWV010000251.1:0-2488 GCA_041623515.1 Thermoplasmatota archaeon
ATGCTGAATGGCCCCCCCTTGATGTCGACCCACCAATGGGCAAACGGGCGCCGGCGCGGATCGACGCGATCATAGTGGACTTCGAAGTGGTGCTTGTACTGGCGCACGTGCACGCAGCCCCCGTCGCCTGTGGCGCGGCGGTACTGCAGCAAGCACCCGCGTTTGGGCAAGCCGAAGCTGCGACCAAACCCCGCAGAGCGCGGCGAGGGCAGCGACCCCCGCAACAGGTGAATGTCTTCGCCAGGCGGCTGCTTGAGGACAACTTCAGCAACTTCGCTCCAACTGGCCAATGGCATGCTTGCCCTTTGGGGCCCAAAGGAAATAAGACCGGCCCGAGGGGAAAAGGGCCTACATTCCCCAGAAGCGGTCGTCGTCGCTGCGGCGCTTGATTTTCATCAACTCTTCCAGCGTTTCCCGTTCCTCGGTGGTCATGCGGTTTTGACCTTCATGCCACAGCCACTTCGCGTCGCTGCTGGGCATGTCCATGTACAGGATGTCCTCTTCCTTGATTTGGCGACCCAGGGTCGGTCCCGGCACGCTCAAGGCCACTTCATCGCCGAGGTTGGCCTTGGCCACCGTTTGCCCTTCCTTCTGGATGGATTTGATGCGGCCAATTTCCTTGCCGTCCGCTTGGCGAATGAGCTTGCGGCCCGGGTAGATGCTGCCGGCAAGCACCCGCACCCCAAACACGGCGGGGTCACGCTGCCGGAAACTGCAGCCGGGCAGGAACCGCACCTTGGCCGGGTGCACGCGCTCCTTGCGAGTCGACGCATCGATTTCCTCCTTCTTTTTGGCGAGCCACGCTTGGTAATCCTCAACCAGGCTGTAGATGACCTTGTCCGCGAAAACAGGCAAGTCGTGATCGGATGCCTGCCGCTCCACATCGGGAAGGGTCTTGACATTGAAGCCGAGCACCACCCGGTAAAGCGGGTCGGTCATGGCGGAGGCTTCGACAATGTCGCGCCGGCTGATGTCGCCGATGCCGGCCTTGCGAATGGGAATCTTGAGAGCTTGCAGCTCCCCGCTCAGGGCTTCCAAGCTGCCAATGGTGTCCGCCTTGACGAAAACGCCCGCCTCCTTGAGCGGGATGTTGATTTGGCTTGCCGCCTCAACCGCGGCCCACGCCTCCTCGTCGTTGCCATCGCGCAGGACCCGCAGGGGGGCGCCGCTGACCACATCGTCCACGTTGGGGCACACCAGCTTGATGCCGGCTGCGGCGACCACTTCGTCGGCGTCCTCGAAGGCCTTGCGCGCGTCGCGCATGTCATCGTTCGGGCTGGGCTTGAGCAACGCCCGGATGGTTGTCTCAATCGGTTCCCCCTGCGTCCCGAGCAAGATGCGGTCGCCGCTGCGGATGGCCCCGGCATACAGCACCACATCCAGCGTCTGACCGAGGCCCTTGTCTTCTTTGACTTCCAGAACGGTGCCTTCCCCGGGTATGTCCTCATCGGTTTCCAAGCGGCCTTCCAAGAATTTCTGGGCCAGCCCGACAAGCATGGCCAGCAAATCCGGGATGCCTTCGCCGCTTTGGGCCGAGGTGGGCACCAGGGCAATTTGCTTCGTGAAGTCGTCAATGCGGTCGTAACGCTCCGCGGGCAAGCCTTGGTCGTAGAATGCGCCAAGAATTTCGTAGAACTTCTCATCGAAGCGCTGCTGGGCGTCTTGGCGCTGTTTCTTGACGTTGAGAATGAAGGGACCGTCGGTGGTTTGCCAACCTTCGATGCGGTCAATTTTGTTGAGCGCAACCACGAACGGTGTCTTGGCGCGCTTCAGAATGTTGAGGCTCTCAATGGTCTGGGGCTTGAAGCCCTCATTGATATCCACCACGACCACGGCGATGTCGGCGAGCTGGCCGCCGCGGCCGCGGAGGCTGCTAAACGCATGGTGGCCCGGGGTGTCAATGCACAAGATGCCCGGAACGCCGAATTTCTTTCCGGCAAGAATCGGGCCTGCGCGTTCGTAGATGGTTTCCAGCGGAACTTCACTCGCACCAATGTGTTGGGTGATGGCTCCGGCTTCGCGGTCGAAAACCTTGGTGCCGCGGATGCGGTCCAGGATGCTGGTTTTGCCATGGTCTACGTGCCCCAGAACGGACACGATGGGGTGGCGCGTGTAGGCGGTTTCGGAAGTTGCTTCCAGGGCACTCAGGGTTTTGTCGGCGTCTCCGTCATCGGCCTTGCGGGCCGCTTCCTTGGCCTTCGCACGTGCCTCCTCGGAGACTTCGACCACCTGCTCCGCGCGGGCTTCGTTGCGGCGCTTCTTTTCCTCGAGGGACAATTCCTCGGGCGCGTCGTCGCCGCCGGGCTGATCCGCGGGCGCCGCCTCATCTTCGTCAACGACGAGGTCCTCGAACTCATCCTCCAGTTCCGCCAAGAGCTCGTCCGCGAGCATTTCCTCGGCAGAGCGTTCGTCGTCGCCCACGGCGTCGCCGACTGGGCGGCCTTCAAAGACGTTTGGCCTGCCCTTCCTACGGGTCGCCCCAGGTGGC
>JBFJWV010000252.1:0-2482 GCA_041623515.1 Thermoplasmatota archaeon
GGTGGAGCTCCGGGAGCTGGTGTACAACTCGCCCAGTGGCGTGGCGGCCTTCGAGGCCACCCGAAAACCATCGCATGCCGATCCGCGCCATGATGGTGAGGACACGCCGGCCATCGAAGTGCGCGATTTGGCGGACTTGCCACGGGCCCTCCAGGAAGCAAAAACGCGCCCCCGGGCCCCATCTATTGTTTCTCAATAGTCTATTGAGAAAGAAGGGTCGGGTGCACCCGTCTGGGGCGCATCCAGATGCTTGACTTCGGTTGGCTCGGCGTGGAGGCCATTGTGGGCCTTGCCGCCCTGTTTGGATTGTACATGGCCTGGACCATTGGTGCCAACGACGTGGCGAATGCCATGGGAACCAGTGTCGGCAGCGGTGCGCTGAGTCTGAAGGGAGCCATCATCGTGGCGGCCATCATGGAATTCGCCGGCGCCATCCTCGCCGGCGGTGAAGTGACGGACACCGTGCGCAAGAAGATTCTCGACCCTGAGGTGGCCTTCGTGCGCGAGGCCAGTAACCACACGGCCAACGCCACCATGAACGGGACCGACATGATGTCCGGCGGCCAGGCCGCACTGGAATTCGCGCCGGAGCTGTACATCTACGGCATGCTGGCGGCTCTCCTGGGTACTGCCCTCTGGCTGACATTTGCCACCTGGAAAGGCTGGCCAGTCAGCACCACCCACTCCATTGTCGGCGGTGTCATCGGCGCTGGTTTGTTTGCCGCGGGAACCTTCTACGGATGGGACCACGCTGGCGACGCCATTGCATGGGGCAAGGTCATCGAAATCTTCCAGTCATGGCTGTTTGCTCCCCTGCTCGGTGGCAGCATCGCCTTTGCGCTCTTTTGGTTCATCAAATTGGCCGTGTTCAACAGCAACGATCCGCTCAAGGCGGTCGAGCGCTGGCGCTGGCTCTTCGTCTTCTTGGACGTCTTGATCATCGCGCTGGCGACCTTCACGAAGGGGCTGAAGAACGCGACCTGGTACAAGGACCTGGGCTGGCTTACCAAGGACGCAGCCGGCAACACCGTCATCGGCGCCGAAGCGTGGCTTGCCAGCTTCGGCACCGCAGCCCTCGTCACCGTGATTGTCGAGATCATCATTCGGTACCGCCAGCGCGGCGCGCCCCACCCGACCGCTGAATCCGTCGGCGCTGAGCCCGAATTGTACGCACTGGTTGAGAAGCGATTCATCGCGCTGCAAATCGTGACGGCCGCCAGCGTGGCCTTCGCACACGGTGCAAACGATGTCGCCAACGCCATTGGGCCCCTCGCTGGCATCGTCAGCGTCGCCAACACCGGCGTCTTTGCGGCCAAATCCGAAATCGTCTGGTGGATTCTTCCCCTGGGCGGCATCGGCATCGTGGTCGGTCTCGCAACGTGGGGCTGGCGCGTCATGCAGACCATCGGCAAGAAGATCAGCGAAATCACGCCCAGCCGCGGCTTCGCTGCGGAGCTGGCTGCTGCCGCGACCATCATCCTCGCGACGACCCGGGGCATCCCGGTTTCCACCAGTCAAATTCTGGTGGGTGCGGTGCTCGGGGTCGGCTTGGCGCGCGGCGTGGCCGCCATCGACCTGAAGGTCATGCGCGACATCGTCTTCAGTTGGTTGTTGACGCTCCCCGCAGCCGGTTTGCTCTCTGGCATCCTATACCTCATGTTCAAGACCATCTTCGGAGGTGCCTAAGCATGGCCAAGCATTTCCGGGCCCCCATCTTTGACACGTTCCGTGACCGCAGTCCCTTCGAGGGATTGTGGGACCATGCGGCCAAGGTCAAGGAATGCATGGATGCGCTTGAGGAAACGCTGGCCGCGTTCGTCGCCGGCAAGGATGTTGGCGCGCTCGCCAAGAAAGTGAGTACATTGGAGTTCGAAGCGGACGAAATCAAGAGCAACGTCCGCAACCACTTGCCCTCCAACGTGCGCATGCCGGTGGACAAGCCGCTCTTCCTGCAGGCCCTGTCCGAGCAAGACCGGATTCTGGACGAAGCCGAAGACGCCGCCATCTGGATGTCCATGCGCAGCGAGAAGGTTCCCGCAGCCATCGCAGCGGGTTTCCAAGAACTGCTCGCGAAGGTCGTCGAAACCGTCGATGCCTACGAGAAGGCCGTTGGAAATACCCACGACCTCATTCACACGGGATTCGTCAAACGTGAACGTGACGAAGAGAAGACGTTGATTCACCGCGTCCACGAATTGGAGCACGAAACGGACGTGTTGAGCCGGGCGCTCAGCGCCAAATTGCTGGACCGCAAGATGGAGGAAAAGCTCGGCGCCGTCAGTGTGTACCACCTGCTGAAGTTGGCCCTGCAAATCTCCAAGATTGCGGATCACGCAGAAAACGCAGGCGACCGCCTGCGTGCCATGCTTAGTCGGTAGGGTCCCGATTCGAACCGGCCATTCCGCGGGCCTCCGTGTTGCTATGGGCCCGTTGTCCACACGTCGTGCATGACCTGCCGCGCCTGGGCGTCGGCAGCGAAGAA
>JBFJWV010000253.1:0-2470 GCA_041623515.1 Thermoplasmatota archaeon
GCCGCGGCGCCGCCGCGGGTGGCCAGGTCCAGCATGGCTTGGGCGGGATGCACGCGGGCATCCCAGCGGTGCTGCTTTTGGACCAGTGCGGCGTATTTCATGGACTCAAACAAGTCCGTGGAGTTGTTGCTGGCCGCGCCGTCCGTGCCGAGGCCAACGGTGGCGCCTGCATCTTGCAGCTCCGGCACCGGGCACACGCCGCCGGTGGCGAGTTTGAGGTTGCTCACGGGGCAGTGGGCCACGCTGGCACCGGCGTCGGCGATTTGCCGCGCTTCGCCCTTGGTGATCCAGCCGCAATGGGCGAGCACCGTGTTGAGGCCCAACGCGCCGTAGTCCTTCAGCAAGGGCACGGGGCGCATGCCCTTGTCGGCTTGCGTGGAGTGGACTTCGTGGCGGGTCTCGCAGCAATGGGTGTGCAGGGGCACGTTGTGTTCGGCGCAGATGCGCGCCGATTCTTCGTAGGTTTCCCGGCTCGCGGTGTACACCCCATGGGGCGATGGGCAGTGCGTAATCAGCGGGTCATCCTCGGTGGCTTTGATGCTCTTCTCGATGTCCTTCAGTTTGGCGTTGGGTTCCCCTTCGGGCGTGCCGAAGTCCACCATGCCTTCACCGCACCAACCGCGCAGCCCCGCAGTGCGGCACGAATCCGCAATGACATCGGCTTCCATGAAGTACATGTCAAGGTAGCTCGTCACGCCGCTGGCAATCATTTCCAGATGACCCAGGTCGGCGCCAGCGCGCATGGAGTCGGCGGTGAGTTTGTCCTCGGCGGGCCAGATGCGGTTTTGCAGCCAATCCTCCAGCAGCATGTCGTCGCCGTAGCCGCGAAACAAGCCCATGGGAACATGGGTGTGGAGATTGATGAGGCCGGGCAGAACCACTTGCCCCGTGCCGTCCAGGGTGCGATCCGCTTCCGGCGCCTTGCCGCCCACTTGGACGATTTTGTCGTCCTCCATGTAGAGGTCGCCCTGGAGAATGCGGCGGTCATCGTCTTGCGTGACGATGGTGGTGTTGCGGATGGCAACGGAGGACACACCCGTCGGATGGATGCGGCCCTTAAGGGGGCTGGGTCGCCTTACCGTTCCAGAAAGCCCACGTGCCCGCTTTCGAAGTTGTTGGCCACCACCATCATGGTGGCGTCATGCAGGCCGGGCCCCAAGACGTCGGCGGCGAGGGTTCCCGCGGCGACGTTGACGGTGCCCTGGCCGATGCCACCGGCGCTGACGACGGACGTGGATTCCCACACAACCAAGCCGCTCCGGGCGGGCGTGAACTCAACGAAATGGAACCGCTCTGGCCCCGGGGCCACCGATTCCCCGGCGAAGTCGTGGCGTTCGCCGTTGGCCAGGGTCCAGAAGCCCTGCGCCGTTGCTTGCGGGCCGTTGGCGGTGAACGCCGCAATGGTGGCGGTGCCGTTGTCGATGGGTGCGCCGTAATCTTGCAGGACGCCGGCACGGTACGCACCGGGAACGACGGTGTCCCACTTCACGAAGTGGGCGTCCACGTCATCGCGGGCCAAGTCGCTTGGCGGCTCAACGAACGCGAAGTAACTGGCGTAGCTTGCCTTGTGGGCCAAGCCGTCATGGGCGACGGCGAGGTCGCACAGGAACACCTCCATGCCGAAGCTGGCCGTGCCCATCGGGTTGGCCGCCACGCCGCTGATGCCTTCGGCGTTGCTCATGGTGGCAAAGCCAGCAGGCAAGTGGGGCTCCACTTGGGATGGATCCACGTCAAAGAGGGCGATGAACCCCTCGCAACCCGTCAGCCGCCACGCCCAATCGATGGGGGGCAGCGTCGATTCCTCCACGCCCTCGGTCACGCCAACATCCGAGATGCACCCGCCGAGGGGCAACAACAAGGCCAACGCAAGCCAACCGCGCATGGCCATTTCCTTTCGCTTGACTCTATATTAATTTGTGCCTGGTTTTCTATCCGTTGCACGCAAATGCAGCGGGCGCCTGGGCAAGCGGTTTGTTCCGTCCTAAATGGCCGCGATGGCGCGCCGCAACCGGTCGCTTGCGTCCGCCGCAACGGATTGAATGGCGTCGTTGTCGAAGAACTCCATGGCAGTCCGGGGCTCCATGGCCCGCACCACGGTTTGCCCATCCTCCACGGACACCACCACGTTGCACGGCAACAACACACCCACTTCCGGAACGGCATGGACCGCCTCCCAGGCAAGCGGGGGAGCGCACGCGCCCAGGATAAAGTACGGCGCCATCTCCCGGTCCAACTTCTCCTTCATCTTCGCCTGCACATCAATGGTGGTCATGATGCCAAACCCTTCCGTCGCAAGCGCCGCCGTGGCCTTCTCGATGGCGGCATCAAAGTCCAAGTCCAGGGTCCGTTCAATGGTCAAGTCCATGGACGGTGCATGGACGCCACCATCATGAAGGGCAGGGTATGTGCCAGTGCGTGGCATGGCACGACGCCGAGAAGCTCCGCGATCATCCGCAGGTGGACGCATACA
>JBFJWV010000254.1:0-2461 GCA_041623515.1 Thermoplasmatota archaeon
CATTGGCCCCGCCAGTGCCGAAATCAAAGTCACCGCAATCGAAGACGACCGCTCCAGCCGCCGCGACCTCGTGCGCGAACGCGCCAAGGAACTGCTGAAGCTCATCAACGATGACCCCAGCAGCGACACCGGCCGCATCGTGGACGACATCAAGGCCAGCGTGCAAGTGGAAGACATCACCTTCCTCAAAGGCACCAAAGTCCCCGCCGGCCCCAACGCCGAAACCAGCGACTCCATCATCATCGTGGAAGGCCGCAACGACGTCATCAACCTCCTCAAGTCCGGCATCAAAAACGCCGTGGCCGTGGAAGGCGCCAAGGACATCCACAAGCGCATCATCGAACTGTCGGAAGAGAAGACCACGACCGTGTTCGTGGATGGCGACCGCGGCGGGGAACTCATCGCCCGCGCCATCCTGCAACTGTGCGACGTGGACTTCGTTGCCCGCGCCCCCAACACCCGGGAAGTGGAAGAGCTCCCCGGCAAATTGGTCATGAAGTGCCTCAAAGAGAAGCGCACGGCAGACCAGTTCATTTCCCAGACAGGCATCGTGGTGGACGGCCGCAAACCCAGCCGCAGCGGTGACAAGAAACCCGCCGCCAAGAAGGGTGGGCGCGACCGCAAACCCGCCGCCAAGAAAGACGACGAGTCTGAAGGTGGACGCGGGCGCAACCAACGCCGCGGCGGACGCGACCAAAAGAAGGACGATGACGGAGACAAGAAACCGGCCCGCGGACGTGGCCCCAAGCGGGACGATGACAAGCCTGCCCGCGGCGGACGCGACCGCAAACCCGCGGCCCCCAAGAAGGCCGCCCACAACCCCCGCGCCGGCATCAAGGAAACTCTCGAAGGTCTGGCCGGCACGCTGAAGGCCACGGTCATCGGCGCGGACGGCAAGCCCCTCATGGACGACCTGCCCGTGCGCGAGCTTGCAGACACTCTTCGTTCCAGCAAGAAGAAAGTGCAATCCGTTGTTTTCGACGGTGTCATCACCCAACGTCTTCTTGACATTGCGGCAGACAAGCACATTGCCACCATCGTGGGTGTCAAGATGGGCAACGTGGCCAAAGTGCCCGAAGACGTTGAAATCTTGACGCGCGACGACCTCGAGTGATCAGGCCGACGATTCCCCTTTTTCTCCTCTTTCTCTTCGTTTTTTCTTTCAAACCCCCTCCGGGCAATGGCTATAACCTGGGCTGGACATTGACCGAATGGGATGCACAAGGACGAGCTGCTGCAGCTCCACAGCCTACTCTGTCAGGTGAAGCGCTTCTTCGAAGACGCGGAACTGGACGTCGCTGGAGTCTTCGACGATTACGATGCACTGGAGGTCAGCCCCCAGCACATCCACAAGTCGAAAACCGACCACAAACGTGCCGTGTTCCTGCTCGGCAAGGGCCTGTCCGGCATGGTCATGCCCGACGACCCTGAACAGAAGGAACGCCTGATTGAGCGATTCGCCCGCATGGCCGCCGGAGGACCCGCCACGGTCCCGGCCAAAGAAGCACGCGCCGAAGCCGAACCGCACCGGGAGACCCGCTCCAACATGGATCACCTCCCTGCGTTCGCCGTCGCCGCTCTGTCACGCTGACGACAATTCTCAAGTAGGCCCGCCCCAACCGGAGCCCGTGCGCTCCCGCCTACTCTTCGTCACGATTGCCCTCCTGAGCGTCAGCCTTGCTGGCTGCGTCTCGGGCGACGACGACCCACAACCTGGAACCTACGACGCCGAAACCCAGCGGTACGTGCAACCGCTCGGCGATGGCCTCGCGTTGTCGTGGGCCCCGGGCACCATCAGCACCGTCAGCAACGAACGCAGCGAGTCCGTCGAACTGGGACTTCCGTTCGGCTGGCTGCGCCTCGATGGCGCCGAGACGCCTCGCTTGATGCTGGCTGGGAGCACCGTGCAAATTCCTGCTGGTGCCTCCATGCAATTTTTGCCACCCCCCAGCGACGGATCGGTGGAATTGACCGTGGATGGAACCAGCGTCCTCCTGGAACCTTTCGTTGACGTGGCCGCTGAAAACGAAGTGGTCAGCGGCGAAAATGTCTGGGAGCTGTCGGCCTACCAAGAAACCCACTTCCCCCACCGCCAAGTCAACCTTCCCGGCGGCAACTACTGGACCTCCATCGAATACTTCGCCGACTACTTCGAAAGTCTCGGCATGGAGGTTGAGGTGGACCCGTACGGCACCGAGCAATTGACGGCCGACGGCCAAGTGTGCAGCCCCAACCCGGGTCTGCCCGTGGACACACGTGAACCCTGCCCCGGCTCCGTGGCCAACGTGGTCGCAACGCTCCCTGGCAGCGACCCGGACGCCCCAACCATCTTCGTGGCCGGCGGTCACTTCGACATGGTGGAATCCACCACGCACGCCGCATTCGACGACACGAGCGGAACCGTGGCCACGCTGGAACTCGCCCGCGCCATGAGCCAATTCGAATGGCGCCAC
The DNA here is from genome assembly GCA_041623515.1 of Thermoplasmatota archaeon. Classification (GTDB taxonomy): domain Archaea; phylum Thermoplasmatota; class E2; order JACPAO01; family JAHFTW01; genus JBFJWV01. The sequence goes on from JBFJWV010000254.1 coordinate 2,454, forward strand.
ACCCTCAA
>JBFJWV010000255.1:0-2459 GCA_041623515.1 Thermoplasmatota archaeon
CCTGGGCAATGAGCAGTACAACGAGCATGTTGCCCTGGCGGAAGCGGCGCAAGGCCGCATCGATTTGGCCAACCAAAAGTTGGCCGACGGCGAAGATCGCGAAACGTGGGAACGCAACCGCGACCTGGCAACGGCCGACCGCGACCGGGAGCAAGCCGCTGCCGCTGCGTTGGAAGGCAACCACATCCTCTACGAGACCGTGTCTGAATTCATTGCCGCCCAGGACGACGACGGGGCCCTGACCACCATCGCCAACCGCGGCGCAGTGGACTTCCCTGGATTGGACGCCAACGTGGAGAGCGCCTTTGCCAAGAAGGACGCCACCATTTCCGCCATGCAGAACTTCCTCATCTGGTTCGTTTGGCCCGGCATCGCGGGCGTCCTCTTCGCCCCGCTCATTTTTGCCATGGGCCAAGTCTTGAGCGCTTCCTTCGTACCCAGTGATGGCGTTGGATTCAAACAGTACCCGGCCGGGGCCATGGCCCTGTTCCTGCTGTTCGGTGGATTCGGCGTGCCGGCTTTGTTCTTCGCCGCGTGGACGTTCCAAGACATCCAATCGCGCAGCGAAACCGGCCAAATCACTCTGTAAGGTCGCGGTTGCGCCGTGCCTGGCGCTCCAGAATCAACTCCAAGATGGCCTCCGGGTCCGTGAGGTTGGCCAACTCGGTTCGATTGAGCGCAGGGGTGCCTTCGATGCTGGTGCGTGTGGTTCGCTCAACAACAAAGAATCCGGGCCGGCCCGTGATTTCGGAAATGGATGAGACCACCTTGGCCCGGCGGCGCAATTGCGGCGAGTCGCGGCCCATCCCGGTGAGGACGGTTTCGTGCCGCGTGGACAGGGCATTGAACGGACTGCGGCGGGTGGACCGCACTTCGTAGCCCAACCCTTGCAGCATGGACCGCACCAGCGCTTCCATGGGGTCGTCCGTGGCGCGCGGGGACGGATCGGCAGGGGGCTGCTGGATGGGCTCTTGCCTGCGGAACGGATCCACGGGGCGAATCAAATCGGCGCCCAGCGCTTCCTCCAACCGCATGGCCGCGTCGATGCTGGCGCTCATCCCCTCTTCGTACATCTGGATGGCCCGGCGGCTGACCCCGGCAATTTGCGCCATGGTCCCCAGGCTCATGTCCAGGTGCTGGCGCGCCAAGCGAAGGGCGGCACCATCGATGTTGACGTAGAAGCCACCCGGGGCTGCGAACACCATTGGGGCCTCGCCTTGCAAAATGAAATGAGCCAGCGTGTCCGGGGTCACGATGGGAATGTCATGGCGCGCATAGACGACGCCATCTTCCAATTCACCCGTCCCGGACCGCAAGCCGACCAGCACCGGTCGCGCTTCCAAGAATTGGCAAAGGAGTTTGATTTCGTGGGCGACTGCCATGGAAAGGGCGTCCACGTTCGTCAGCACCTTGAGCAGAATCAGCGTGGTGTCCCGGCGGGCCACCAAATCGAAGCTCACCGGGCGCAGGTCGCAGCGTTCGCTTACCGTGAAGCCCGCGTGGGCCAAGGTTTGCTGTACCCGCGTAAGCAGGTCGGCACGCTGCATGGTGCACTAATGTCTAGGTCTTCGTAAAGAAGGTTTCTGTCGGCCCTCCTGGGACTATTGTGTCGCAATGGGCAACCATCAACCCAGGCAACACCCCCTCGCGCTCGATGAAAAACCAACTTTCGAACTTCGCGCATGCGTGGAATGCCCGGCAGCCCCAGACCCGCACCTACGCGCCGCGACCCAGTTACCCGGCCCGTTGCCGCGACGCGCGGCGCCCGTTCAGCGAAGCAGAACCTGAGCCCGGCGTTTGAACACGGGCGGATCGAAGCTCTTGCTGCGCTCTTCCGGCCGCAATCCCCCTTGCATCGCCACCACAGCCTCCGCCAAGGGCACCGATTGGGGAACAGAAATCCAAAGGTGGGTCTCAAAGCCCCGCCGCAATGCCGCATCGGACACCAACAATGGGGCGGCATTGCCGCACGCTTCAAGCATGCGCTCCACGGTTTCGTAGCGCACTTTGCGCCGGCCATGTGGCCCCGCAAAGGTTGCGTCCACGAGCCGACTCACCGCGTCACCCAGCCGGCGACGGTCCGCTTCCGTCACCACGTCCAACCGCGCAGACAGTTGGGCAACGTGGGCGCCGGCCATGACCCAAGCCGAAAGGGGCTTTGTGTGCGCTTGGCGACCGCCCGCGACCTCCTCCAAGGCCGCCAAAGCCCGTGCGACCGCCGCTGCGGCGTCGTCGCCGGACGCTCTCCACCGGCGCCGTGCAAATGCCAATGCGACGCCCGCGACCAGCAGCGCAACGGCAAATGAGACCCACATTTCCAGGTACGCTGCCGCACTGGCGGCCAGCAGCAACAGCACGACTGCCAGCACCGCGGCCCGAAACCCGGTTCGTTGCCTTTGGCCCGCCATGGGCACCGAATGGATGACGGATTTCAAGAGACTTGGTCAGTTCAGGACGCC
>JBFJWV010000256.1:0-2444 GCA_041623515.1 Thermoplasmatota archaeon
ACCTTCGTGTACGATGTCATTGCGCGGAGCCTCACGGAAGAAGACTCCGTTCGCCTGCAAGTGTCCGACGTCCCGCCTGGCTGGGAAGTCGATCCCAGCCCGGGCATCGTCCGCATCGGCGAATCTCTTGAGGCTCGCTTCGCGGTCCGCGTGGACCTGCCGTTTGCCCACCAGCACGGGACCACCGATGCGTTCCTTTTGGAGGCCATCAGCGCCCGTGACGAGGGCAGCGTCGGGCGCATCGAATTGGGCGTCCACTACCTGGATGTCCCGCAACCATCGGGCCACCACGACACCTTGTTTGTTCACAGCCGGCCATTGGACCGGGGCATGGACACGTTCGATTCAACCTACTATGGTCGCGGCGAACCCATCGGCACCGCGTTCATGAACACCGTGGAAGATTTTGACGGGAGCATGGGCGCCATGATGCCCGCCGATCAGCGCTGCATCCTGTGCATTTACGGAGCTGACCTCCAGTACACCTGGACGGCGCCGTTGTCCCCCTCGCTGCGCTTGGGAATTGACATGGATTTGCAGCGCGAAGGGAAGTTCGTCTTCCAGTTCACCACGCCAAAACCCATGCCCGAAGGTCAGTTGCGGGGTGAAGTGCACCATGTAGGCCCCGATCAAGACGCCGATTTTTTCTGGGACCCGGAGGGAACCATCATTGCGACGCTGGAACCCATGGACATCAGCGATGCCATGCCGGAATCGAGCATCGCGTACGAGGGAACCATCACACCCACTCCTGAAGGAGACTACATTGAATACGAGCGCGGCGGCCACCTCTACTTGGTCCTCCGCATGACATCCGATGCACTCCCGGGAGCCACGTTCGGCGTGGACAACCCCATGTTGCACCCGGGCGGATGGCTGCAACTTCCCCTGGACGAATACGCGGACACGGTGGCCGATTTCTCCGGCTTCACGGTGCCAGCAGCCGAATTGGCGGACGTTGACGCAACCGGACTGGAAAGCGCGGAAACCAAGCCCGCCCCGGGCCCCGCCATTTTGGCTCCCCTTGCCCTCTTGTGGGCCATGCGCCGACGTGACTGAGAGGCCAATCGAAGGGCCCAGAGCACGGCGAATGCCGTTCAACCACGCGGGGCCGGCCCCCATCGCTTATCCCCCTCCATCGCTTGCCCGGACGCATGAGTCCCGAGACCGCCCAGCTCCCTCCCCTCGAAGGCAAAGAGGGAGGCCTCAAGCGCCAATGGGAAGAAACCACGCTGCGGGCCGCCCTGAGCCGTTTCCCGGAACGGCGCGCGAGCTTCACCAACCTCAGCAACAACGAAGTCCGTCGCCTCTACACCCAGGAAGATTTGGACGCGCTTGACTTCGATTACCACAAGGATTTGGGCTACCCCGGTGAATTTCCGTTCACCCGCGGGGTCCAGCCCACCATGTACCGCGGCCGCCTCTGGACCATGCGCCAATTCGCCGGATTCGGCACGGCGGCGGAAACCAATGAACGCTTCAAGTTCCTGCTCAGCCAAGGACAAACCGGCTTGAGCACCGCCTTTGATTTCCCGACGTTGCAGGGCTTTGACTCGGATCACGAATTCAGCTTGGGCGAGGTGGGCAAGGTTGGCGTCGCCATTGACTCCGCCCAAGACATGGACCGCTTGTTCGAGGGAATTCCACTGCAAGACGTGTCGGTGTCCATGACCATCAACGGGCCGGCGCCCATGATTTGGGCCATGTACCTGACCGCCGGCGAGAACCAGGGTGTCCCATTTGACCAGCTCCGCGGGACCATCCAGAATGACATTCTCAAAGAGTACCAGGCACAGAAAATGTTCATTTTCCCGCCGGAGCCAAGCATCGAATTGGTCCTGGACACGTTCGAATGGGGAAGCGAACACACGCCCGCCTTCAACCCCGTCAGCATCAGCGGGTACCACATCCGCGAAGCGGGCAGCACCGCCGTTCAGGAGCTTGCCTTCACGCTGGCCAATGGCATGGATTTCGTGCGCCGCGGCGTGGCCCGAGGACTTGACCCCAACACGTTTGGCATGCGCTTGAGCTTCTTCTTCAACGCCCACAACGACTTCTTCGAAGAAATCGCCAAGTACCGCGCGGCGCGGCGCATCTGGGCCCGCTTCATGCGCGATGACATCGGCGTGACCAACGAACGCGCCATGTGGCTCCGATTCCACACCCAAACAGCAGGCATGACGTGCACCGCAGAGCAGCCCGAAAACAACATTGTTCGGGTGGCGCTGCAAGCACTGGCCGCGGTTCTGGGCGGAACCCAATCCCTGCACACCAACAGCTTCGACGAAGCCTTGGCTTTGCCTACGGAGAAGGCGGTGCGCATCGCGCTACGGACCCAGCAAATCATCGCCGAAGAATCCGGGGTGGCCAACACCATGGATCCACTGGGCGGCTCCTATTACCTGGAGACGCTGACGACGGAAATGGAGGAAGCAGCCAACGAT
>JBFJWV010000257.1:0-2432 GCA_041623515.1 Thermoplasmatota archaeon
CACACGCCCGACGACTTCTCTGCGCTCGAAGCGGCCCTGCGAGGTGTGGCATGAGGTTCCAAGCGCAAGGCATGGTCTTGCCTCACCAGGTGCCCTTGCCCGTCGAGATCGCCCGCCCCGGCAGCACCGGCGTCAACATGGGCCACATCCGCAACGAGGAAGGCCTGGCCGACCGCGTCCCGGAATCTCTCCAGTATGACCCCACCGGCGACGGCGGCGACTTCGGCCTCACGGAGCCCGAAGCGGTCTACCACTTCACGCGTCTGAGCCAGAAGAACTTCGGCAACGACACCGCCCTGTACCCGCTCGGCTCGTGCACCATGAAGCACAACCCGAAGGTGTGCGACGAAGTGGCCGGCTGGAGCTACGTGAACCTGGTTCACCCCGACCAAGACCCGCGCACCATCCAGGGCAGCCTGCATGTCATGCACGAATTGGAAAATTGGCTTGGTGAAGTGACGGGCATGGATGCGGTCACCCTGCAACCGGCTGCTGGCGCCCAGGGTGAATTCCTTGGCTGCTTGTTGGCCCGTGCCTATCACGAAGCCAACGGCCAGGGCCACCGCGATGAAATCATTCTTCCCGACACCGCCCACGGTACCAACCCCGCCACGGCGGGCATGGCCGGATACAAGGTCGTTGAATTCCAAAGCGGACCCGATGGCCGCGTTGACTTGGATGCGCTGCGCACCGCCGTATCCGACAAAACCGCCCTCTTCATGCTCACCAATCCCAACACCTTGGGCATCTTCGAATCCGACATCGAGGAAATCGCCAAGATTGTTCACGAAGCGGGCGGATTGTTGTACTACGATGGCGCCAATTTGAACGCCATTCAAGGCAAATGCCGGCCGGGAGACATGGGCTTCGACATTGTCCACATCAACCTCCACAAGACCTACGCCGTTCCCCACGGCGGTGGGGGCCCGGGAGCCGGTCCCATTGGCGTCAAAGCACGCCTCGAGCCCTTCCTTCCGGTGCCCCGCATTGTCAAGCGGGACGACGGACGCTACGATGTGGACATGGACCTGCCCCAGAGCATTGGCAAAATCAAGGGATGGTTTGGCCAAGGCGCGGCGCTGGTTCGGGCGTATACGTACATGTGCCTCCTCGGCGGCGACGGCATTCAACGCGCGGCCGAAGTCGCGGTCATGAACGCCAACTACGTGAAGTCGCAGTTGCAGGGAATCCTGGATTTCCCTCACAATGAGCCCAACATGCACGAATTTGTTGCCAGTGCCAGCTCGCTCAAGCGCGACCGTGGCATCAGTGCGGGGGACATCGGCAAGCGCTTGCTGGACTATGGCATTCACGCGCCCACCGTTTACTTCCCGCTGATTGTCCCCGAGGCACTCATGTTTGAGCCCACGGAATCCGAATCCAAGGAAGAACTGGACCGGTTCATCGACGCCATGAAGGCCATCGCGGCCGAGGACCCCGCTCTGGTGCGGGGAGCACCCTACACGACGCCGGTGAAACGCCTGGATGAGGCGACCGCCGCGCGCAAGCCGGTGCTGCGCTGGCACACCCTGGATCGAATCGAAGGAACCGCATGAGTTTGCGCGTCGGGCTGCTCGTCAATCCCATTGCCGGAGTTGGCGGACCCGGCGCCCACAAAGGAAGCGACAACCACTGGCGCGAAGCATTGGCGGAAGGCACGCCACCCATGGCGGGCACCCGCGCGCAGCGCTTCGTTTCGGCCACCCATGACGCGGATTGGCTGACATTGCCGGGTGCCATGGGGGTCCCGGGGCTCACCACCATTGCATTTCCCGTCAAAGCCATCGGCGAAACCACGGCCGCCGACACCGCACGCGGCGCCCAAGCGCTCCGTGATGCAGGCATTGACTTGCTGTGCTTTGTCGGCGGCGACGGCACGGCGGCCGACGTCGCTGCGGCGGTCGGCTCGAGCGTTGCGTGCTTGGGCATTCCTGCCGGCGTCAAGATCACCAGCCCCGTCTTTTGCCACGACCCGGACGAAGCGGGATGGCTCGTGTCCCGGCTCAATCCAAACTTCGAAACCGTCGCCAAGGACGTCACCGATTTGGACGAATCGGCGTACCGCGAAGGCCGTCTCGATGTCAGCCTGCGCGGCAGCCTCCGGGTGCCGGTCAGTCCCGTCGTGCAAGGGGGCAAAGTCGCCACCGTCCAGGAGACGCCCCTGGAGCCATTGGTGGAGCATGCCATGCAAAGCTGGGATCGGGATGCCCTGCACTTGGTCGGAGCCGGCAGCGTGTGCATGGCGCTCAAGCAGCAATTTTGGGGCGATCCGACTTTGCTCGGCGTGGACGCCATTGAGGGCGACCGGATCGTGCAGTCGGACTTGAATGCTGACGAAATCGACGCCTTGGTCGCCTCCCACCCCAACGTGCACCTTTGGTTGAGCATCATTGGAGGTCAAGGGATGCTCTTGGGTCGCGGCACCCAAGTCC
>JBFJWV010000258.1:0-2431 GCA_041623515.1 Thermoplasmatota archaeon
CCGGCAACAACCACGAAGGAAGTTTGGAGGTTGCCTTGCAGTTGGTGCAAGCTGCTGCGCGCGCGGGCGCCGACGCGGTGAAGTTTCAAACCTTCCAACCCAAGCATTACGCGCCGTCCACGGACTCGGATCGGCGCGCCATGCTGGAGCGGTTCCAGCTGCCCGATGACGCTTGGCAAACCCTTGCCGACGCCGCGCACGAGTTGGGACTGGATTTCATTTCAACGCCTTTTGATGTGGGAAGCGTTCGGACGCTCCACGGAATCGTCGATGCATACAAGGTCGCGTCAGGAGACGTGACGTTTGCGGCACTTCACGAAGCCTTGCGTGCCACGGACGCGCAGGTCATTTTGTCGACGGGGGCGTCCACTCTTGATGAGGTCCTCGAAGCGGCCCACAACATCGGCGAGCGACTGACGGCCGTGTTGCATTGTGTGGCGGCCTATCCCACGGAGCCAGGCGATGTGAATTTGCGCGCCATGCAGAGCATCGCGCAGGCAATGCCCTCCATGCCCGTCGGCTGGTCCGACCACACGCTTGGGCCAACGGCGGCGGTCGTGGCCACGGTGATGGGTGCACGAGTGGTTGAGAAACACATCACGTTGGATCACCAATTCTCGTCGTTTCGCGACCATCAACTTTCGGCGGACCCGGACGAGTTTTGCCAATTCGTCGTAGATGTCCATGCGGCCGCTCAAATGCTTGGAAATGGCGTCAAGCAGGTCGCCGCGGCCGAGCGCGATGTCCAGCCCTTGATTCGCCGCTCCGTGGCGCTGAACAAGGATTTGCCCCAGGGTCACGTGGTGACTGTCAACGATGTGACATGGGTCCGGCCCGCGACGGGAGTCGATGCACGGCAAACATCTGCGGTGCTTGGCAAGCGCTTGAAGCAGGCCACTGCTGAGGGCGTTCCGCTGCGCGCTGAGGACTTGGAGGACACGTGAAGGCCGCTCTGCTTACGACGGACACCACTCACCACCGCGCGTTTGCAGCCGCCGTTGGGCGGCACCAGCCTTGGCATGTGATTGCCGTCGAATCGGATGCCATCCGCCATTCATTTCCAACGGCGCATCCACTTGCTGCTCTCCAGGATCAGTACGAGCTGGAATCGCTTGCCGGCGCCGACGAAGCATTCGAGGCAGAGAAGGTGGTTCACTGCGCATCCATCAACGATGACGCGGTCCAGCAAGCCATGCGGGATTGTGATGTTGCCATCATTTTTGGCACGAAGAAGGTCGCTTCCAATTTGTTGGAAGCTGTGCCGACCCTCAACCTGCATGGGGGCGATCCGCGAGAATACCGGGGGCTGGATAGTCACCTATGGGCCAGTTATCACCGTGACTGGGATGGCCTCAAAACCAGCTTGCATTGGGCCGCGCCTCGATTGGATTCCGGTGCCTTGGTTGCCGTTCGTGCGTTGGAAATTCCCCGAGGTACCCAGTTCCATCAATTGCGCGCCATCAATACGAAAGCGTGCATTGATCTGGTGGCCGCCGCGCTCGACGCTCATGAGCAGGAGGCGACGCTGCCGCGCGGTGAACCCATGGATCACCTGGGGCGCTACTACGGGGCCATGCCTGCGGTCTTGAAGGACCTCTGCGTGGAACGTTTCAATCGTCATTTTGAGGACCATGATGGAACTGAGTGAACACCTATCCCCGAATCACGTGGTCGTCTACCTGCTGCACGGGGTGGTACCATCCCATCGTCATGAAGTCCGCAACTACATGCGCAAGCACATTGACCTGGCCCGATTCCGGGAATTTTTGGACGCCCTGGACGATGCCGGCGGTGTCTGCATTTCCATGGATGATGTGGCCGCAGGCTGCGACGGCAAAGAGCTCCCCCCGCGCGCGTACGCGTTAACCTTTGATGACGGGTTTGCCAACAACCAAGAGGTTGCAGCGCCGGAATTGCTGCAGCGTGGACTTCACGCCACATTCTACGTGACCCACGACTTCATCGATGGCGGCGGGGTTTCTTGGACCGACCAAATGGAAGAAGCATTGGAGGCGTTTTCTGGAACCGTGGATTGGTGGGGGCGGCCGTGCAGCCTCGAGACGCCAGCGGACAAGCGCGAATTCCTTGACTGGGTGCGTTCCGTGGTGAAAACGTCGCCGGACATGGACCCCTACGCGCAAGCTGAAACGCTCCGCGGGGCCTTGGGAGCCGGGGAATTTACGCCAGACGCCAGCCTGGATGCGAAGATGTCGTGGGCGCAGGTTGCGCGTCTCCATGAGGATGGCTTCATCGTCGGAAACCATGGCAAAACCCATCGCATGTTTGAATTTCTTTCACCGGAAAGCCTTCGCGAGGAGCTTGCTGCATGCCAATCGGCACTCGGCAATGCCATCGGCGCGGTTCCACGTCATGCCTCGTACCCGGAAGGTCGGCCGGGTTGCGACGCAACGTTCGTGCGCCAGGAACTACG
>JBFJWV010000259.1:0-2427 GCA_041623515.1 Thermoplasmatota archaeon
AAAGCACAATATTGCCAAATATACTGCACATATATGGACAATAATGGTGGATAATGCCGCCGTGGGGCGAACATGTTCGACTATTGGTTGGGGGGCTGGTTTCCACTGGAAGCGAATTATGTGCCTTCAGGAGGCCAAAGGAGGGGCCGAAGCCGGAGCGCCCGAAGACGCTCCGGCTTGGCCCTCCGTGGGGGCATCAAGCCGGGCTTGATGCAGGTCCGGACGGCCGGACTTGAACCAGCAACCTGCGGATCTACAGTCCACCGCTCTACCAATTAAGCTACGTCCGGGAAGAGCTCAGGGAACCGAAATCCCCTGGGGCGAATGCGGCCGACTTTGGTGTCCTTCTTAGGCGCATCGGTGGCGTCCTGCGCCACCGGCACCAATCGCCAAATACACAAGGTGGGCTGGCCCGCGCGTGAGCGACGTCCCCGACGATCTGCTGTATGTCTCGAGCCACGAATGGATTCGCGTCGAAGGCGACGAAGCAACCATCGGCATCACCGACCACGCCCAGGCGGCACTCAACGACATCGTCTACGTGGAGCTGCCCGGGGAGGGTGACCAATTCTCGACCGAGGACGAGTTTGGTGTCGTGGAGTCCGTCAAATCGGTCAGTGACCTGTACATGCCCTTGGCCGGCACCATCATTGCGTCCAACGAAGGCCTTGAAGACGCGCCCGAAACCATCAACGCGGACCCCTATGGGGATGGCTGGCTCATCAAAATCAAAATCACGGACCCGGCCGAAGTGGGCACTCTGCTTTCGCCCGACGATTACCGGGCCGAAATCGAAGATTAGGGCGGGGCGCTGCGAGCGGTTCCTGCGGGCTCCAGGTTCCAGGCCGCCTCAACCATGCCGACGATGTCGGTTTCCCCTGGTGTGATGTGTTCGTCCGCCCGGGCCACGTCCAGCAAGTAATCACGAACGGTGCGGCGGCAATCCGCGTCCGCTTGGATGTACGCGTCCACGCGCTCCATGGCCAACCGGAACCGGGTCAGCAAGGCCCGGTCTCCCGTGGCCTTGTTGTCGTCGTACCAGTTCTTCATGGCCTTGGCCGCGCCAATGATGGCCGGCTCATCCATGCCGTGCGACAAGCCCACCTGGCGGGCAATGCGTAGAATCTCCACATCCTCCTCCGGCAGGTACCGGCCGTCGCCGTGCTCGGCCACGTAAATCTTCATGAAGATGAGCATGTCCAACGGGGCATCGGGCACGCATGGTGATGGCACGCGGCAATCTTGAGGCTTGGCACACACCTATGGCGGGCCGGCGCCATGGCCCCGCATGGATGTTCCCCTGCACCCGTCGCTCGACGGGCACGTGGCACTGATCAGCGGCGCCAACCGCGGGCTGGGGGCTCAAGTCGCCGTGGAATTGGCCAGGCGGGGCGCCACCGTGATTGCCGGTGCCCGGGACCCGGCCCAGCTGGAGGGGGCGGCCGATGCGACGGATGGCGCCATTGTTCCCGTGCGCTTGGACGTCACGGATGAGGCCAGCATTGTGGATGCCGTGGATGCCGTGGGTCCGCGCCTTGATATCCTGGTCAACAACGCCGCCATCGGCGACTGGAAAGGAGCCGCCCTGCACACGCTGGACACAGAGAAGATGGATGCCGTGCTGGCCACGAACCTCCGCGGACCCATGATATTGAGCAAGCACGCATTGCCCAAACTGCTGCAGCATCGGGGCGCCCGCATCGTCAACGTGAGCAGCGGCATGGGGGGGCTGACGCACGGCATGGGGGGCACCGCGCCCACCTACCGGGTCAGCAAGGCGGGGCTCAATGCCTTGACCGCGTACCTCGACGGCGAATACGGCAGCCGCGGCCTGATTTCTGCCAGCGTGTGTCCCGGCTGGGTACGAACGGACATGGGCGGAACCAATGCAACGCGGTCCTTGGAGGAGGGCGCTGCATCCATCGTGCATGCCTGTTGTCTTGCCGAAGGGGCACCCTCCGGGTTGTTTTGGCGCGACGGCCGCATCATCGATTGGTGATCAAAACGGCACAATGGTGCGCTGGAGGCCCCACTTGGCTTCCAAATCGTTGAGGATTTCCAATTCGCCCGGTGCAATGTTGCTGTCGGACGTGGCCACGGACAAGAGGTAGCCGCAAATCATGCGCTTGTCCGCATGGCGCCCCTTGATGGAGGCATGCAGCGCTTCCGCCGCTTCATGGAAGCGGCGTTCGGCGTCATCGGGGTTGGGCAGGCAGTTGCGGTGGTAGTCCTCCAACGTGCCTTCCACCACCTTGCGAATTTCCCCGTCGCTGAGGCCCTGGTCGAGCCCCAGTTCCCGCGCAATGCGGTAGATGCCCTGGTGCTCGGCGATGCGGTAGATGCCATCCCCTCGGTACGCGAGGTGGATCTTCATGAACACCAGATGGTGCAAGGGCATCAATTCCACGAAATGACCCAGTTGGGGGC
>JBFJWV010000260.1:0-2408 GCA_041623515.1 Thermoplasmatota archaeon
AACAGGTTCATAACAAACCATCCACCCGCGAGGTTCAAGGGCTTGGGCGGGGTGGGTGAAAGCGCATGGCCCGGGCTGGATGGAGCAAACACCACTCCATCGTCGTCTTGGCCTCCTACCTGGAAAAGCCGGAGCGCCTCATGGTTCCTCCTTTGCGGGAACGTGAACGCGTCGCCAATCTGTTGGGCCGATCCGTCGCCGAGGTGACCGCGTGCCTGTGGGCATTCGCCGCCCTGGATGAGGACAACGCGGCCACCGGTGAGGCGGCCAAAGTCGAAGCCGAACTGTGGCAACAGTACCACGACGATCGGCTGGAGTTGATGCTGGCCGCTGACGCCGTGCTCGAGGAGCGCAAGCGGGTTCCGTACTACTTGTCGGACTAGGTTTGCTGAACGACGCCAATCAAGTCGTATTCCAGCAGCGCCTCATCCAAGTCGTCTTGGGTCATGAAGCGGAACTCTCTCGTCTTGATGCCCTTCGCGTCGGGGCCGATGCCTTTCTTGGTGCGCGTGAACAACCCCAACCCGTCGTCGCACAGGTTCCAACTGCGCGGTGATTCACCAATCGTCTTGGCCACGAATGCATCCTGCACCGTGCTCCGTTTGACGACGTTGCCGCTGCTGTCGCGGAAAATTTGTTCCACCGGGAAACCCATGATTGCATAGCCACCTCGCCCCATATCAGGGTGACGCATCACAGGTCGCCGTAGAGGGCAACGGGCAGTTCATCCCCCATCTTGTGCGCCAAATCCTCAGAGATTTCGCCGCTTTGCATCAAGCCACGCACGCGCTTGGGCACGGTGTCGCACGGCATGACCACGTTGGGCCGCTCGGCGCTGTCAATGTAATCGGTTTCCAGCAGGAATCGATCTCCCTTGGCGATGGCCTTGCGAATGTTGCTGCGGCCTGCAATGATGCTGGGTAAGAGCCCGTGGTCTTCGTTGGCCCCCACCAGCGGACCACAGTAATGCTTGATGACGCGGTCGCGCGACAACCCGACGCCGTCCGCCATCTCGGCGAACTCACGCATGGTTTCCGGTTCCGCGTGCTCCGTGTGCAACATGATGGGCACGCCACAATCCTTGGCGACGGCCATGCCGTAACGCAGCAGCTCGTTGCTGCGCTCCCATGCAAGCGCATCCACGGGGAAATGGGGGCGCCCCACTTCCCCCAAACAATGGGCCAAGCCATCGTCAAAGAACGGCCGGCACGCATCGTAGCAAGCCTTGCCGAATTCCAACGCCGCGTCCCACCCCTTGCCTTCGGCAATCTTGAGCGGCTCCAAGGGATACGGGCCGATGGCCGACCAGACGCGCACGCCCGTTTCACCCCGTAACGTCTGGGAGAAGTCCACGTGCCGTTGGCAGGTCGCGACGAAGTCCTCCACCGTGGTGGGGTAACCGGGCAGGCGCACGTGGGCGATGCTGGTTCCACCCGCCGCTTGGAATTCACGCACGGCATCGATGCCCTTCCATCCATCGGGCGCGCAATGGAAGTGGTTGTCGTGAATGGGTACGGCCACGACGCGTCCATGAACATGGTGCCCAAATAGTCGGCGTTGGCTGGCAAAGCGTGGACTTCTCCAGCGCCGCCGGCATCGCATCCAGCCTCGTTTCGATTCTCGTGGTCAGCGTGTTCATTCATTTTGGCGCCAAGAGCGTCACCCGCGACGCGGGCTTCCTGCGGGCGGTGTTCGTGGCGGTCGTCGGCTCCGTGTTTGCCGGCATTATCTGGATTGCACTTGGCGGAACCCTGGGATTGATTTTGGCCGTGGGCGCCTGGGGCCTCGTCGCAGCGGTCACGTACCGCACCAGCTGGTTCGGCGGCATGGCCATCGGTTTCGTGGCATGGTTGCTGTGGCTTGCCGTCAGCTTGGTCTTCGCCTGGCTGCTGTAGCCACGACCGCAACCCGTAAGAGGAGGGGCGGGTCGGCAACGTGCATGAAAGCCATGGCTTTGATTGGCCTGCTCGTGGCCGTGGGCCTCGCCGGCTGCACGGACACCGACGGCCCCGCTTACGAAGTTCCCCCGATGGATGACGACGGAAACTACGTCATCGAAATGGGCCCCGGAACCAACGCGCTGGCGTTCCGCCCCCGTTACGCCGAAGTGCCCGTTGGCGCCACGGTCGTCTGGAAGAACATGGGCGGCGTCCACAACGTGGTCAGCGGCGAGAACGGCAACGACGCCGGCGTGTGGCAAGCCACCCCCGCGGGCGACGGCGACTTCACCCTGGAAATCACCGAATCCATGCTGGGCGTGCAGGACTACTACTGCGAACCCCACTGGAGCCTCGGCATGACCGCGGCCCTCCGCGTCGTCGCAGCCCCCCCGACCCCCTAAGCGGATCCCCTCCCCTCTTCCTCTCCCTTCCTTTTTTTAGCCACCTCCTGTGGCGCGCTCGATGACG
>JBFJWV010000261.1:0-2407 GCA_041623515.1 Thermoplasmatota archaeon
AAGGCCCTGCCCATGCTCGAAGAAGAGCTCGGCAGCGACTTCGAAGTTGCACGCAGCCCCTTCGGCTGGTACAAGGCATTCAACATCAAGTGCAAGGGGCACCCCCTGTCTGAGTTGAGCCGCCATGTGCTCCCCGGCGATGCCGGCGAAGAGGCAGGCGAGAACAACGAGGCGCTCAAGGCAGAGAAGAACCTGAAGTCAGAATGGTTCATCCTGGACACGGACGGCAGCCTCACGCCTGCAGAGGAATTCAATTTCAAGGGGCAAGCGGGCCTCAAGCAATTTTACGAGTACGAAGCCAAGGGCAGCCGCACAGCGACCAAGCCCCCGGCCCACATTCAATTGATGCAAAACCTCGAACTGGTTGACTACGAGGAAGGCAGCGACACCGGCAACATGCGGTGGTTCCCCAAGGGCAACATGATCAAGCGCCTACTCGAGGAGAAGGTCAACGACGTGTGCCAGCAAGCCGGCGCTCTGCAAATCGAGACGCCGATCATGTACGACGTCAACCACCCGGCGCTCAACAAGTACCTCAACAAATTCCCGGCGCGCCAGTACCGTGTCAAGAGCGACGACAAGGAATTGTTCCTGCGCTTCGCGGCTTGCTTCGGCATGTATCTGACCATGGGCCGCGCCAACCTCAGCTACCGCCATTTGCCGGCGCGCATCTACGAACTCACCCACTACTCCTTCCGCCGCGAACAATCGGGCGAAACGGCCGGCATCAAGCGCCTGCGTTGCTTCACCATGCCCGACATGCACACGCTCGTGGCCGACATCGAACAGGCCCGCGACGAATTCGAACGCCAGTTCAACACCAGCAAAGCCTGGATGGACGACCTGGAAGTTCCCTTCCAAACCGCCATCCGGTTCGTGCGTGGCTTCTACGAAGAGAATCAAGAATTTGCCGGGCGGCTGGCCCAAGCCATTGGCGGCCCGGTCCTCGTGGAGATGTGGGAGGAGCAGTCCTTCTACTTCGTCTGCAAATTCGAATTCAACGTCAACGACACCAGCGGCAAAGCGTTCGCCTTGTCCACCGTGCAAATTGACACGCAGAACCCCAAGCACTTCGACATCTCCTACACCGGCCAAGACGGCGCCGAACATGACCCTCTGTTGTTGCACACCAGCATCAGTGGCGCCATCGACCGCAACCTGGCGGCCATCTTGGAAACCGAAGCCATGAAGCGCGATGCCGGCGAAAAACCGGCGCTGCCCTTCTGGCTCTCCCCCACGCACGTGCGGTTCCTCCCCGTGAGCGACGAATACCAAGACCACGCCCTGGAACTCGCGCAAGCCATCAACGACGCTGGCGGGCGCGCAGACGTGGACGACAATGCGGCCGGCATCGGCAAGAAGATCCGCACCGCGGAGAAGGAATGGGTGCCACTGGTGGTCGTGGTGGGCGAACAGGAAGCCGCATCCGGCATCTACAACGTCCGCATCCGCAAGCAAGATTACGTGGACCGCGCCGGCATGGAACTCGACGAATCCGAAGGCCAAAGCCTTGGCAATTACGCCATGCCGTGGGCCGCACTTCTGAACATGGTGGAAGCCAACCTCGGTGACAATCCCCGTGCCCGGTTGCCCTTGCCCGTCCGCTTGACGGAGCGGCCCGTGTTCCGCGGCTGAAGCTCGATTTGCTTTCAGTGCACCTGGGAAGAGGTTTTTGACGGGCCTCTGCTTTGCCAAGCGTATGGGTGCAAACGAGACCTACGAACGAAGCAAGCAGACCGTGACGCTGTACGCCGAATGGCCGCTGCGCATCGTCTTCGCTTCCGTTTTCCTGTTCCACGGCATCAGCAAATTCACCAACGGCATCGCTGCCGAAGCCGAAGCAACCGGATTCAGCACCGGGCTCATGGCCCTGGCCGCGATTTCCGAAATCGTTGCAGGGGCGTTCGTCTTCATTGGGGGATTCACCTTCCCTTACCATTCCTGGTTCACGCGCATCGGCGCCGTGGCGGGAATTCCCGTGGTGGTGGCGGCCATTGCGCTCTACCACTGGCCCCACTGGCATTTCGCGCCCACCGAAGAATTCCCATTGGGCGGCATGATGTTCCAAGTGACGTTGATTCTGGTGGCCTTGTATTTCCTGGCGAGCGCCGGCCGCATCCGTGAACACTTCGAACCCACAAACATGCCCGCCGACGCCGACGGCGACACGCGGGTACGCATCTGGGCCAACAACATGCCCATTGGAGCCCATTGGTTCCTCCGCATCGCCTTTGCCTCCGTCTTCCTGTACATGGGATTCAACAAATTCTCGACCCTCGATGAATTCGCGGCCATGATGGACCTCGGCATTGCCGTGGCGTTCCTCGTCGCCTTCTTTGAAGCCGCTGCGGGTATCCTCATCTTGGTCGGTGGCGGCCGCCACGAATTCGCCGACAATGCCTCCCGC
>JBFJWV010000262.1:0-2366 GCA_041623515.1 Thermoplasmatota archaeon
CCGTCATCGATGCTGGCCCGGAATTGACTCACATCGGCGCCCGTGCTGAAAGCCCGGCCCGACCCCGTTAGAACGACGGCCCGAACCTCCGGGTTTTGCAGTTCGGCCATCAAGGTCGCCCGGATTTCTCGCAAGGTGACTGGGTCGAAGCTGTTCATGTGTTCGGCGTTCGCAAACGTCAGCACCGCAACGTCCCCGTCGCGTGCCACATCCATGACCATGCCACGCCATGGCGCGATGGATATGAAGCCTACAGTGGCAACAGGAAAATGGCGAGCAAATACACGCCGTAGAGGGAAACGAAGCCAGCTGCCGTGCGGCGCGATAGGACCCCGCCGCGGGTCGTCAGCCACATCAATCCAACGGCGGCCACGGCTACTGGGAAGTCCAGCAGCAAGGCACCCCGGTCGACGGGAATCGGATTGACAAGCGCTGCGGCACCCAGGACCATGTACAGGTTCAGGAAATTGGAGCCAATGGCGTTGCCCACGGCCAAGCCGGGTCGGCCGCGCAGAGCCGCCAAGATGCTGGTGGCCAACTCCGGCGCGCTGGTACCAAAGGCCACGAGGGTGATGGCGACGACCCGCTCGGGCACGCCCATGGCATCGGCGATGACGATGCCGTTGTCGACCACCCAGCGGCCGCCGAGGACGAGCAGGCCAATCCCGGCTGTGATGGCAAGCAGCGCAATGAGCGGAGAAATGCGAGCGTCCGACTGCGCAATGACGCGGCGCTTGAGAATGCCCACGTTCACTTCGCGCTGGTACAGGCGCAGCAAATAGGTCGGCACGAAAATCAACGCCATGATTGCTTCAAACAGGCCGATGCCGTCGGTGGCGGCCAAGACCCAAAGCATGGAGGTCACCATCAGCATGATGGGCAAGTCCTGCTCGCGAACGCCCCGCGAAATCTTGATGGGCGTCACGAGTCCGGCCACGCCCAGCACAATGAGGATGTTGAGGATGTTGCTGCCAAGCACGTTGCCCAGGGCGATGGCACCGTCCCCTTGCGCCGAAGCCGTGACGCTCACCACCAATTCAGGAGCACTGGTGCCCAGGGCGACGATGGTGAGACCCACCAACAGGGGAGAAACGCCCAAGCGGCGCGCCAAGCCGGACCCGCCGCGGACAACTCCTTCTGCGCCAACCAGGATCATGGCCAAACCCGCCACGAATCCCAAAACGTCCAACCACAGCAACAGTCGCGCGACCATGCCGCCGCTTATAACGGCGGTCTTTGTGGACCGGCCGTTCATGCCTGCAACCAAGGTTCCCAAGTCCGAAGACTTCATGGAATGGTACAACGAAGTCGTTGAATTGGCCGAATTGACGGACAAGCGCTACCCCATCAAGGGCATGAACATTTGGCGCCCGTACGGACAGCGCATCATGAGCCGGATTGACTCATTCACCCGTTCCGAAATGGACCGCATTGGCGTGGACGAAGTCAGCTTCCCGCTGCTCATTCCCGAGAAGTTGTTCATGAAGGAAGCAGACCAAATCAAGGGCTTTGGCGGCGAAGTGTTCTGGGTCACTCATGCCGGAAACAACCCGTTGCCGGACAAGGAGCGCTGGGTGGTGCGCCCGACATCCGAGTGCGCCATGTACGAAATTTTCCCCTTGTGGATTCGCAGCCACTCCGACCTACCCCTGAAAACCTACCAAATCTGCAACGTGTTCCGGTACGAAACCAAACAGACCCGGGCCTTCATGCGCGTCCGCGAAATCCACTTCTTCGAAGAACACAGCGTCTTCGCCACGGAAGAAGAGGCCCGTGCCCACGTGGAAACGGACCTGCAAGTGGTCCGCAACGTGTACGACAAATTGGGCATCACGGCCCTTTACACGAAGCGCCCCGATTGGGACAAATTCCCGGGCGCAGTGGACAGCATCGGGGGGGATGTCATCATGCCCAGTGGCAAGGTTCTGCAATGCGCCACCGTGCACTACTACGGCACCAATTTTGCCGAGGCCTACGACCTGACGTATGAAGCCGAAGATGGCACGCACAAGCACGGCCACCAAACCACCTACGGGATGAGCGAGCGCCTGACCGGTGCCGTCGTCGGATGCCACGGCGACGACAATGGCCTGATTCTGCCACCTGCCATCGCCCCGGTTCAAGTCGTCGTGGTTCCCATCGTCTTCAAGGGAGACGCCAAGCGAATTCACGACTACGCCAACGACGTGGCCGAAACCCTGCGAGCGGCCGGTCTGCGCGTCAAGGTGGACGACCGGGACCGCAGCCCGGGCGACCGGTACTACCACTGGGAGTTGCGCGGCGTGCCCCTGCGCCTCGAAGTGGGCCCCAAGGACGTGGAAAAGGAATCCGTTTTCGCGGCCCGTCGCGACGTCCCCGGACGGGAC
>JBFJWV010000263.1:0-2340 GCA_041623515.1 Thermoplasmatota archaeon
CGGCTGCGCCCGGCACCCCGATGGAAACGGAAAACGTGTCAATGAACCGGTCGCCGGCGGTTCCGATGGAAACGAGAATCAGGTCCTGACCTCCAACCGTGATGGAATCCCCCAAGTCCAAGTCGGCGCTGCTCTTGTCTTCGTAGTAGGTGCTCAACGCGTAACCCACGAACAACACCGCCACCGCGAAGTGGATGCCATAAACGGCCACCATGCGCACGCGCGCCTGGCGCAGTTTGAGTGGCGGCGTTGCTCGTTGGTGAATCCGCCACGCAACCGCAGCGAGCGCCGGCGCCACGTAGTACGCGCCGAGAAGTCCAACGAGGGCATACATTGCCGGATGACGCCGGCCGAGCGCCACCGCGTGGGCAGCCGCCAAGCTGACGACGGCCAGGCCACCCATGGGCACCTGGATGGGCCAACCAATCTGCACACCACCCAAGATGTGCGTTGGCGGATTGAACCAAAAGATGACGTTGAGCCACGCGGCAACAATCAAGCCCAGGCTTGCACTGCGGGCCCAGACGGTTCCGACGGTGGCGACGTGGTACGTCTTGGCGACGGCCGCCAACAGCACGGCTCCAGCCAACAGCACCGCGTAGCCACCCAGGCCCGCGACAAAGGCAGCCATGAGCGCTGCGACAAGGGAAGCGCCCGCAATCTGCAGCGCCTTCTGCTTGCCAAGCTGCGCGTGAAGCAGCAACACAATCAACGCCAGGGCAATGGGTGTCAGCAGCCACGGAACCCGCGCATCCCAGAATGCCTCGGACCAACCGTTGACTGCGCCAAAGTGCCAGAGGATGGCCACAACCAGAGCCAATGCCAGCAGCAGGACCGACACCAAGCTGAGGCCCTGCACGCTCACCCACCGGGTTGCTTTGCCGTCCGTCGATTCGGACGCGAGCATGGGCCAGGCGGCGGCCAATGCGGCCACTGTCAGCAATCCCAGCGAGGCAAAGCCCACGTTGCCAGTCCGTGCCGCCAATTCAAACACGGCCGAGAGGAAGAAGCGGGGGGCAAGGATGGACAGCACGCCGGCACCGCCGAGAACGCCCGCAATGACCCGCGATGCCTGAGGCACGGTGCGATGGGAAATGGCGAGGCGGCGGCACCAAAGGGCCATGCCGATGAGCAACGTCCCGAGCAAGATTCCGAAGTACGGAACCAGGCTTGCGTCGACGCCCAGAATGCCGAGCAAACGCCCGGCGGCATCCGGATTGAAGGCATTGGTTGGATCGGTGAATGCATGCACGCTCACCCAGAGGCCACTGCGCGTGCTCACGGTGCTGAAGACCGTCAACACAAACGGCAAGAGACCCAGCATGGGACCCATGTCCGCCATGTCCCCGCGACGTGCATGGGCCATGGCAGCGTGCAGGTAGACCGTGAGCGCCAGCCACGGCAGCAAGTTGGCCACCTCCACGGGATCCCACGCCCAGTAGCCACCAAAGCCCAAGGTGTAGTACGCCCAAATTCCGCCGAGCCCCATGGCGAAGGTGTAGAGCACCCAATTCAACTTCGACGCCCTCCCCGCAATGCGACTCCACGCCCCCGATCCTTCAATCATGTGGGCGATGCCTGCAGCGGCGGGCACCAGGGTCAACGCGTACGCCACAAACATCAGCGGCGGATGAATCAAAATGAAGGGGCTGCGCAACGTGGGGTTGATGCCATTTCCCGCCGGCCGACCCGCGAGCAAATAATCCGGCGTCGGCCCAAATGTTCCTTGGCGTGCCACGGCCAACGCGAACAGCGCGAGAAGAGCGAACATGACGAGGCGCGTCCACCGGTTTGCCGTCGTGTCTGTGCGCCGTTGGTGCTGCACGGCCAATGCCGCGGCCACAACGGCCATGGCCCCCGTCCACAGCAACAAACTCCCCTCGCGCCCGGTCCAGGCGCCGGCCAATCGGTAATGCCATGGAATCCAGGTTCCCGTGTACAGCCACACGTATTCGAACGACAGGTCCGGAATGAGAAACAGGACGCACAAGACCACGAAGGCGGCAACATAGATTCCGCTCGCTGCAATGCCCAGCCACGCAGCGTACCGCGCCCAGGGCTGGTGCGCGCGGCGGAGCCCCAAGGCCTCCGTGGCGGCCGCCGCCACGATGGCGACAAACGCAAGCCAAAGGGCAGCATCCAGGAAATTCATGGTTTGCCCCCGGGCAATTTGACGACGGCCAAGCCCACGCCCGCAGCTGCCGCCAAGACCAACCAAAGCCAAGCCAACGGAACGTCCACGAGATAGGCGGCGCGTGGCTCGGTGCGCTCTTGCAAGATTCCCGCTTGGGCCGCCATTTCTTCTGCCACACGGTCACCAAACAGGCACGTATCGCACCA
>JBFJWV010000264.1:0-2279 GCA_041623515.1 Thermoplasmatota archaeon
CCCGATTGGAACGCTTCCAGGCAGAGTTTCTCAAACAGCCGCCGATTGTCGCGTTCCGGGAAGCCCCATTCCGTGTCGTGGTACTCCATGTATTGGGGCGTCTGCAAGGACCACGCACAGCGGAGTTTGCCGTCGGGGCCGGGGGCGACGTCCATGCGTTGGCATGGATGGCTCGTTCATCACGGTTGCTTGTTGGACGTGGATGGTTGGGGTCCCGTCAGGCGGTCGGCCAGGTGGTCGACGGCGGGGTGGTACCGGGGGTCTCCTTCGGGGTCGATGTCCACTTTGCTGCGGGCCTTGTCCAGGAGCGCCCGGCAGTCCGCACTGAGGTGGCGCAGACGCACGTTCTTGCCGTGGTTCTCGTACCGGCCCACCAATGCCTCGATGGCTTCGATGGCGGAATGGTCCATCACCCGCGCGTAACGGAATTCGATGACCACTTGGTCCGGGTCGGTGCTGGGCGCGAACGCCTCGGAGAAGTGCTTGACGCTCGCGAAGAAAATGGTGCCATGAACTTCGTACGTGCGCGCGTCTCCGGCGTCGCTTGCCACCACGCGCACTTCCTTGGCGTGCTTCCAGCTGAACACCAAGCCCGCGATGGCCACGCCCAAGACCACGGCGGTCGCGAGGTCCGTCAGGACGGTGACCACGGTCACGGCGATGATGATGAATGCGTCCTCTTTGGGCACTTTGTTGAGGCGGCCAAGGCTGGCCCATGCAAACGTCTTGATGGAGACGACGACCATCAAGCCCACGAGTGCCGCGAGGGGAATGGCTCCAATGAAGTCGCTCAGAAACAGAATCCCGGCGATGAGGCCCACCGCGGCGACGATGCCACTGAGGCGTCGGGTGCCGCCGTTTTGCACGTTGATCATGGATTGGCCAATCATGGCGCAACCGCCCATGCCGCCGAAGATGCCCGTGACGATGTTGGCGCCTCCCTGGGCCAGGGATTCCTTGTTGGGGCGTCCCACCGTGTCGGTCACTTCGTCAATGAGGTTCAGGGTCAGCAAGGTTTCAATCAAGCCGATGGCGGCCAGAATCAAGCTGTAGGGGAAGACGATGCGCAGCGTCTCCCAGTTCCACGGCACTTGCGGGAGGCCGGGCAGGGGGAATCCGCCACTGATGCTGCTGAGGTCGGCCACCGTGCGGGGGTCGAGGCCGAAGAGGGCTGCAACACCGGCAACGCCCGCGATGGCCAGCAGCGGCGCGGGGAGGTTCTTGTTGAGTTTCGGAAGCAACACGATGAGCGCCACGGCCAGCGCCGTGAGTCCAATCATGGTCCACATGCGGGCCCCGGTGAGCCATTCGTGGCCATCTTTGAACGACTCCAGTTGACTCAGAAGAATCACGATGGCGAGGCCATTGACGAAGCCGAGCATCACCGGGTGCGGAACGAGGCGGATGAATTTCCCGAGGCGCAGGGCGCCGAACGTCAATTGCAGCAACCCCATCAGGATGACGGCCGCGAACAGGTACTCAACGCCATGCTCGGCCACAAGGGCCACCATGACCACGGCGAGGGCCCCGGTCGCGCCACTGATCATTCCCGGGCGTCCGCCGAAGATGCTGGTCAGGAGGACCATGAAGAACGCCGCGTACAATCCAACGAGGGGTTCCACGCCGGCCACGAAGCTGAACGCAATGGCTTCGGGCACCATCGCAAGCGCGACGGTGAGTCCGGAGAAGAGATTCAGGCGCAGTCCGGTCCAGTCGCCGGCCACCCGTTGGAGCAGGTTCACGAGCCGGCCGACCAGGGCTCACATTTGGGGGTATGGGTCGTTTCGGCGTGCGGCTAGCCCAAGTTGATGGTGGAGGCCAGCTTGGCGGCCTTGGAGCCGGCTGACACTTCGATGACGTGGTCCTTGTAATGCAGGACCAACAGCGTGCCCCGGGCTTCAGCGGAAAGTTCGGAAAATGGAACCTTGGCTTTGAGGGCGCCACGTAACGTCACGGCACCCGCGCCAATGTCGGCCTTCATTTTGGCGCCGGTGCCCTTCATGATGCCGGTGAGTTCGCCCATGTCACGCCGCCATGCAGCAGTCGCATTCGCAGTCTTCCTTGTCGAAGTGGACCTGCGCGGCGAATTCCGCCAGTTCGGTTTCACCAACGGGCGTGGAATGTTTTCCTTCCCATTTCTCGATGAGTTCCGGCACGATGTCTTCCGGTGCCAGGCGCACATGATCCCGGCCCGCAATGACGTACACACAGTGGACATCGCGCAGTCCGGATTCCAACTCTGAGCCGAGAGATTCGGCGGCATCCAACAAGTCGTCGTC
>JBFJWV010000265.1:0-2277 GCA_041623515.1 Thermoplasmatota archaeon
ATTTTGGATTATTCGCATGGCACAACGCCAAGGAACAACTGGCCCGCGGTGCCGTGCCTGCGTTCTACCTTCCCAAACTGGAACACCATGAGGAAGCCAAGTTGTGGGACGACGTGTTCTCCTTCACGGAAGATGCGCTTGGCATCCCACACGGCTCCATGAAGGCCACCGTGCTCTTGGAAACGTTCCCCGCCGTGTTCCAGATGGACGAAATTCTCTACGCCCTCAAGGACCACATGGCCGGCCTCAATGCCGGACGCTGGGATTTCATCTTCAGCGCCATCAAGACATTCCGCAACCACGCGGACCGCATCCTCCCCGACCGGGCCCAGATCACCATGACGGTCCCGTTCATGCGCGCCTACACGGAACTCTTGGTCAAGACGTGCCACAAACGCGGCGCCTTCGCCATGGGCGGCATGAGCGCGTTCATCCCGAACCGCCACGACCCCGACGTCACCGCGAACGCGTTGGCGCAAGTGCAAGCCGACAAGACCCGCGAAGCCACGGATGGCCACGACGGCACCTGGGTGGCCCACCCCGACTTGGTGCCGGTGGCCCTGGACATTTTCAACGACGCGTTGGGCGATGCCCCCAATCAAGTGTCCAAGCAACGCCCCGACGTCAACGTGGGGGAAGCCGACCTGCTGAACTTCTCCATCGAGGGTGGCGCCGTCACCCTTGGTGGTCTGCGCAACAACATCGACGTGGCCCTGCAATACATCGAAGCCTGGCTGCAAGGCCGTGGCGCCGTCGCCATCCACAATTTGATGGAGGACGCAGCCACCGCCGAAATCAGTCGCTCCCAGGTCTGGCAGTGGGTGCGCCACGGCGCTACCTTGGAGGACGGCCAACCCGTCACCTCCGCCTTGGTGGAAGGACTCATTGCGGACGTGCAAGCCGACTTGGTGGCCGCGCGCGGCGAGCACCCACACCGATTCGACGAAGCCGCAGAATTGTTTGCGTCCGTCGCCTTGGCAGAGGATTTCCCCGCCTTCCTGACGCTGCCCGCGTACGACCGCATCACCACCCTCAATCCCTCTTCCTGACCTTTTCCCCCACCAACCGAGGACCCCCATGAACGTGCAAGCCCTGATTCAAGAACAAGCCGACGCCCTCCAGAAGGAGTGGGACACCAATCCGCGGTGGCGCGGCGTCCAGCGTGACCACAGCGCCGAGGAAGTCATCCGCTTGCGCGGCAGCCTCCAGTGGGACTACCACATCGCCCGCCATGGTTCCGAGCGCCTGTGGAACCTCCTCAATGGCGCCTCCGAACACGGCTTCGTCCGCGCCCTTGGGGCCCTCACCGGCAACCAAGCGGTTCAGATGGTCAAGGGTGGCCTCGAAGCCATTTACCTCTCCGGGTGGCAAGTGGCCGCCGATGCCAACCTCGGGGAGACCATGTACCCCGACCAATCCCTGTACCCGGTCAACTCCGTGCCGACGGTCATTCGCCGCATCAACAACGCCCTCAAGCGCGCCGACCAAATCGAGTGGGCGGAAGGAGAAGTGACCCGCGATTGGTTCATCCCCATTGTGGCGGACGCGGAAGCCGGCTTCGGCGGACCTCTGAACGCATTCGAGCTCATGAAGAGCATGATCAAAGCAGGCGCCGCGGGCGTCCACTTCGAAGACCAACTCGCGTCCGAGAAGAAATGCGGCCACCTCGGCGGCAAAGTGCTGGTCCCCACCAGCCACACCATCCGTCAACTCAAGGCGGCCCGCCTGGCCGCCGACGTGTACAACGTGCCCACCATCCTCGTGGCCCGCACGGACGCCCGCGCGGCCACCTTGCTCACGTCGGACGTGGACCCCATTGACCACGCCCACATCACCGGTGAACGCACCCCCGAGGGATACCTGCGTGTCACGGCGGGCATGGAACACGCGATTGCCCGTGGCCTTGCGTACGCACCTTACGCGGACCTCATCTGGTGCGAGACGTCCACGCCGGACTTGGCCGAGGCCAAACAATTCGCCGAAGCCATCCACGCCAAGTTCCCGGGCAAACTGTTGGCCTACAATTGCAGCCCCAGCTTCCACTGGCGCCAGCACCTGTCCGACGAAGAGATTGCGTCGTTCCAAGAAGAACTTGGCAAGATGGGTTACGCGTTCCAGTTCATCACGCTGGCTGGTTTCCACGCCCTGAACCACTCCATGTTCACCCTCGCGAACGCCTACTCCGAGGAAGGCATGACCGCGTACGTGCGCCTGCAGGATGCCGAGTTCGCCTCCGAAAAAGACGGGTACACCGCCACCAAGCACCAGCGCGAGGTG
>JBFJWV010000266.1:0-2271 GCA_041623515.1 Thermoplasmatota archaeon
GCCCTGCTTGGATGCAGCGTCGTCCTCTTGCTCACGTTGCCGTGGGCGTACGAAATTCTTCGGCCACTCCGGGATGCCGCCGATCCCAATGAATTCGTCTGGGTCGCCGGCTGCTGCGCGACCGCGCTTGCGGCGGTCGTTGTGGCATGGTTGCCGGGGGGCTCGACGCGCAATCGAGTTGCGGCGACGACCTGGCTCGGATTCCTGGTGGTTTTGCTGGTGATTTACGTTTACGTCCTCATGTTCACCATGGACTACGGCACCTAGGCACGACGGCTTTATCCGATTCGGGGCCAAATGCCGTTCATGGACGGCGACAGTCCCCGCATTGCCATCAATGGCTTCGGCCGCATCGGGCGGCTCGTGACGCGCATCTTGCTCGCGGGGGATGCGCCGGTGGACCTGGTCGGCATCAATGACCCCACCGACAAGCCCACCATGGCGCACTTGTTCCGGTACGACTCAACCCATGGCCGCTTCCCTGGTTCCGTGGAGGAAACGGAAGATGGCCTCGTGCTCGATGGTGACCGGCTCACCATGTTCCATGAAGCCGACCCAAGCGAGGGATTGTGGCAAACACTGCAGCCGGATTTGGTCATCGAGGCCAGCGGGCACTTCACCACGCGGGAGCGGCTCCAGCGGCACCTTGATGCGGGTGCACCACGGGTCCTCGTCACGGCGCCTGCGGAAGCGGACTTGATGGTGGTTCGCGGTGTCAATGACCACCACTTTGATCGGACCAAACACCGAACGGTCAGCAACGCCAGCTGCACCACGAATTGCCTCGCACTCGTGGCCAAGGTCCTCGACGAAACGTGCGGCATTGAATCGGGACTCATGACAACGGTCCATGCAGCAACCAACGATCAACGCGTGGCCGACGCCCCCCACAAGGACTTGCGACGGGCCCGTGGCAGCTTGACCAGCATCATTCCCACGGGCACCGGTGCCGCAAGCGCCATAGGCAAAGTTCTGCCCCACCTCGACGGCAAGCTGGATGGCCAGGCAGTTCGCGTCCCAACCACGGATGTCAGCCTCGTGGATTTGGTCGCCCAAGTGCGCAATCCGGCCACCATCGATCAATTGATGGATGCATTCACGGAGGCGGCGACGGGAAACCTGGCCGGCCTGCTTGGCGTGGAAACCGACCCCTTGGTAAGCGTCGATTTTCTCGGCGACAGCCGGAGCGCCATCATTGACGCCCCGGCCCTGCAAGTCAAAGGGAATTTGGTCAAGATTTTGGCCTGGTACGACAACGAATGGGGCTACGCCAGCCGGGTTGCCGAGATGGTGCATGCCATGACCTCTTGACGGCCCCAACCCCCGGTTTTTATGTGCTCGCCCCATGGCGGCGCCAATGTCTGAGACTCCGGTCATCGTGGCCGCCTGCCGCACGCCCATTGGCAAGTATCTGGGTGGATTGTCCAGTTTGACCGCCACCGACTTGGGCGCCATTGTCCTCGAAGAGGCCGTCAAGCGCGCAGGCGTTGACAAGGCCGATGTTGAAGAAATCATCATGGGCAATGTGCTAAGCGCTGGCCTGGGCCAAAACCCGGCGCGTCAGGCCGCATTGAAGGCCGACTTCCCCGTGGAAGGGGCGGCCCTCACCATCAACAAGGTGTGCGGCAGCGGCTTGAAAGCGGTCATGCTGGCCGCGCAAGCCATCAAGGCAGGCGATCGCACCGTTGTGCTCGCAGGCGGCATGGAGTCCATGTCCAACGCCCCCCACATGCTCATGGGCAGTCGTTCCGGCATTCGGCTCGGCGATGGAACACTCAAGGATCACATGGTTCACGATGGCCTATGGGACCACCGCAATGGATACCACATGGGCGAAACCGGCGAGATTGTCGCGGAGCGCCACAACGTGTCCCGTGAAGACGCGGACGCACTGTCGGCAGCCAGCCACGCCAACGCCCAAGCGGCCCAAGAGGCGGGCCGGTTCGACGATGAAATCGTCCCCGTTCACGTGCCCCAGCGCAAGGGCGACCCCGTGGTCGTTGCCCAGGACGAAGGCGTTCGCCCCGGCACCACTGCGGACACCTTGGGCAACTTGCGTCCCGTCTTCCGCAAGAACGGACAGGTGACGGCCGGCAATGCCAGTCAACTTTCCGATGGCGCCGCGGCCATCTTGGTCACCAGCAAGTCCTACGCCGAGGAGCACGGTTTGCCCATCCTGGCCCAAGTGGAACACTACGACACCAGCGGCGTGGCTCCCGAATTCATCATGGAAGCGCCCATTGTTTCCGTTCACAACTTGTTCGAGCGCAC
>JBFJWV010000267.1:0-2252 GCA_041623515.1 Thermoplasmatota archaeon
GACATCAAGGACAGCATTCTCGACTTGGTCGGCAACACCCCCATGGTGTACTTGGACGCGCTTCGGCCGGAAGGCGGTGCGCGCATCGCGGCCAAGCTGGAGATGTTCAATCCTGGCTTTAGCGTCAAGGACCGCATCGGCGTCAACCTCATCCGCGCCGGCGAGGCCAGCGGGGCGCTCCAACCCGGCGGCACCATTGTTGAGCCAACCAGTGGCAACACCGGCCTTGGACTCGCCATGGCGGCCAAGTTGATGGGCTACAAGATGGTCTGCACGTTGCCAGACAAAGTCCCCGAAGCCAAACGGGATTTGCTGCGGGCGTACGGTGCGCAAGTCATTGTTTGCCCGACGGAAGTAGAAGCAGACGACCCCCGCTCGTACTACAAGCAGGCGGAGAAAATCCGCGACGAAGGGGCCTACCTTCCGTACCAATACTTCAACCAAGCCAACCCCCAGAGCCACTTGGAAACCACGGGGCCTGAAATTTGGGAGCAGACCGCGGGCAAGATCACCCACTTCGTAGCGGGTGTCGGCACCGGGGGAACCATCAGCGGGATTGGCCGTTACTTGCACCAGCAATCCAAGGATGTTCGCATCGTGGGAGTGGACACCGAGGGCAGCATCTACGCGTACCATCACGCCCATGGCAAACTGCCGCCAGCCGACCAAATTCACCAATACCTCATCCAAGGAATCGGCGAGGATTTCATGCCCGAATCCGTGTGGATGGACGAAATTGACGACGTCGTCACCGTCAGCGACGCCGATGCCTTCGCCGCTCAAGCCCGCCTCATTGACCGTTGCTCCATCTTCAGTGGCAGCAGCGCCGGTGCAGCCGTGGCCGGTGCCATCCGGGTCGCAGCCGAGGCGGACCCCGATGACTTGGTGGTGACCTTGCTCCCCGACGCAGGCGAACGCTACATTGCCAGTTTCAACCCCAAGTGGCTGCGCCAGCACGGCCTGGACGAAGCCGCCGACATCCTCGAAGGAGGCTCTTGATGGTCAAATTGCAAGACGGCGACAACATCGCCACCCAATGCGTTCATGCGGGCGTGGAACCCGAGCCCATCCACGGCAGCGTCAACCCACCGGTTCACTTGACGACCACCTACGTGCAACCTGACGTCGCGAAGCCCAAGACCCACGACTACGTGCGCGCAGGCAACCCGACCCGGGATGCCCTGGAAACGGCGCTGGCGGCGTTGGAGCACGGATCGCATGGATTGGTGTTCAGCAGCGGCTTGTCCGCCATGGATGCCATCGTTCGCACCATGTCCGCAGGCGACCATGTTGTTTGCGCAGACGATGCTTACGGAGGCAGCATTCGCCTGCTGCGCCAAGTGGCCAGCAAAGGCGGCATTGAAACCACGTTCGTCGACACCAGCGACAACGACGCCGTTGCGGCCGCCATGCAAAGCAACACGAAGTGGGTCATCCTGGAAACGCCAACGAATCCGCTTCTTCGCATCAGCGACATCAAAGCGGTCGCGGGCATCGCGCACGATGGCGACGCCAAATTGCTGGTGGACAACACCTTCCAATCGCCCATCCTGCAAAACCCGCTCGACGACGGAGCGGACGTCGTCTTCCACAGCGCCACCAAATACCTAGGCGGCCACAGCGATGTGCTGGCCGGCGTTCTGGTCACCAGCAACGACGAATTGGCCGCCGAATTGCGGTTCCTGCAACTGGCAGTCGGCGCGGTATTGCCGCCGTTCGATTGCTTCCTGCTCCATCGGGGCATCAAAACCCTGAACCTGCGCATCCGGGAGCACGACAGCAATGCACGCATCATCGCCAATCGCCTGGCCAATCGATTGGGCGATGACAACGTCTACTACCCCGGCCTGGAAACCCACGCCGGCCACGACGTTCATCAACGCCAAAGCAAAGGCGGCGGGGGCATGGTGAGCTTCCGGACGCCCACTGCTGAAACCGCGCGGGCGGTGGCCACCAACACGCGGCTTTGGCAATTGGCAGAATCCCTTGGGGCCGTGGAGAGCCTCATTCAAGTTCCAGCCGCCATGACCCACGCCAGCGTGCCCAAGGAAATGCGCGATGCCACCGGCTTGACGGATGGCCTCATTCGGCTCAGCGTTGGCATTGAGGATGTGGAAGATTTGTGGGCGGATCTCGAGCAAGCTCTCGATGCCATGTGACGGCCCTCGACCAAGCCTTTCGCATCGCCATTGTCGCCATGGTGGCTGAATTTGGACTCGCCTTCGGACTCGGGTTGTTCACTCCTGGCCATC
>JBFJWV010000268.1:0-2220 GCA_041623515.1 Thermoplasmatota archaeon
GCATGCCCTTGGGGATTTCGGATCCATCTGGATGCCTGCCGCCATCGGTGACTACAGTCCCGTGTTCGAGGCCGGAAAAATCCCCAGCGAGCAGGCAGAAATCAATGTCCCCTTGCGCCCGCTCCCGAAGGTCATTGAAGCGGTCCGTTCCCATGCACCCGACGCGTTGTTGGTGGCGTTCAAGGCAGAAGCCGAGGCTGAAGGACTCGTCGAGCGCGCCCAAGGCCGCCTGGCACGCTACAAGGCGCAATTCATTGTCGCCAACACGGCCGCCGCATTCGGCGCTGTGGACACGGAAGTTCACTTGGTTGCGCCGGATCGGGAAGTCGCGACGTTTGCCGGCAGCAAGGAAGAGGTATTGCGCTCGGTTGTGCAGGCCATTGGTGGAACCGACGCCGCCGTGACGGTGTCCCATTGACGCGGTGTGCATTTGCGCCCGCCCACGTGACGGGCTTGTTCGCCGTGCATGACACCTACGATGACCCCTTGCGGCAAGGCAGCCGGGGGGCAGGATGGTGCATCCAGCGGGGCGCCTACGCACAAGTTGCCGTCGCCGAAGCCACATCCATCACGGTCAATGGAGAGCCATCGGAGGCGCCCGTCACGCGGGATGCGTTGCAACGCCTCGCACCCAATCAACCGCTCGCGGTGGACATTGTGCTCGAGCTGCCAACGGGGCAAGGGTTCGGCATGAGTGCCGCGGGGACTCTCGCCGCCACGCTCGCAGCGACCAGCGAGTTGGACCTGGAACCTGAGCAAGCGTTGGAGGCAACCCATGCGGCGGAAGTCACCCATGGCACGGGCCTGGGCGACGCCATCGGATCATGGTTTGGCGGCGGGGAATTGCGCCTGAAGCCCGGCGCGCCTCCCCACGGATGGGCCATGCAGGTTCACCCCCCGGAGGATCAGGAGTTTCTGTTTTGCATTCTCGGCGACGCCATTGACACGGGTGCCATCATTCGTGACGAGGACTGGAAGACCCGCACCCGCCGGCACGGCGATGAAGCCGTCGACCGCCTGCTTGAGGCCGGCCGCACCGCGGCATGGCCGCTCATGCTGGAGGAAAGTCACCGGTTCACGCGTGGCCTGGGCCTGATGCCACCGGCCATGCTTGCTCTTGGCGAACGGCTTCCGAAAGAAGTCCAGTGGGGCCAAGTCATGCTCGGAAGCACCCTCTGGGTGGCGGGTGGAACGGGTGATTTGGAGCGGGCCGAGGCTTTGCTTGAGGGACACGGGCCGGTCATGCGTGCCAAGGTTGACCCCAATGGCGCCCGGCTGGTCAAGCACTTGCCGCGCCTGGTCAAATAGCCGCCGCGTCATCGCATCGCATGGTCCGCGCGCACGTTTACTTGGCGGGTGCGGCCGCACTCGGTTGGGTCGTGGTCGGCATCGTCGGCGGCGCGCTGGCCGCATTGGGGAGCACCCACAGCGAGCCTGGATTTGCAACGCGGGCCGTTTTGATGGTCGCCATTGGCGGTGGAATCGTGCCCGCTGCGTTCGCCATCATCCTTGCCGCCAATTGGTGGGGCAACCGTTCCGCTCGCGGCTGGCTCATCGCAGCGGTGGCCGGGGGCTTGTTGGCCGCGGCCTTGGCGGCTGGATTCCTGCCGCTGCTGATGCTGAGCTTGGTGCCGGTGATTCTCTTGGTGGTTGCTGCCTTCCTTCAGGCACGCTCTAAAGTGGGGCCGTCGCTGGCGCATCGTGGAGCGCCCCGCGAACGTCCGGAACATTGACGAGCTGGATTGGGAAGACGATGGCCACGGCGACACGTACGCCGTTCGCCGCAAATACCTCGCACGAGATACGGGGGGCCAAGCCCAGCTTGGATGCAGCATGTACGAGTTGCCGCCCGGCAAGCGGGATTGGCCCCTTCACTTTCACCATGCAAACGAGGAAGCCATCTACGTTTTGCAGGGCCGCGGAACGCTGCGCATGCCCGACGGCGAGCACGCCATCGGGCCGGGCGACTACGCGCATTTTCAACGCAAAGCGGACCACGCGCACCAAATCATCAATACGGGCAGCGAGCCGCTCGTCTTTCTGTGCATGAGCGGCCAGGTTGCCCCCGACGTGACCGAGTATCCGGAGTCTGGCAAGATTGGGGTGTTCTGCGGCGGGGCCCCGGGGACGCCGGACGAGGACCGCAGCGTCAACGAAGTGCACGCACGAAACGCCGCCGTTGGATACTGGGATTGATGGACCGCATCAACGAACGCATCA
>JBFJWV010000269.1:0-2201 GCA_041623515.1 Thermoplasmatota archaeon
AGTCCTCTCCGATCCGGGCTTGGTGGAAGCCATGGCGGACCGGGCCCGCGAAACGCAACGGCCCGTCGCCGTGGTCCAGGCCAAGGTCCGTGAATGGCTCGACGAAATCGTGCCCCAGTTCAACCTGCTCGCGTACTACGCGGTTGGTTATCGGGTGGGGCGTCTGGCTGCGTATTCCGTGTACAACGTGGAGTTGGACGAAGAAAGCCTGGAGGCCGCCCGGTCCAAAATCCCGGAAAACGCCAGCGTAGTGTACGTCAGCAACCACCGCAGCAACGCAGACTTCGTCGTGACCGGCTTCATGCTCAGCAAATCCGTGCAGGTTTCCTACGCAGTCGGCGAGTGGGCGCGCATCTGGCCCCTCGAATCCCTGTTCAAGTCGTTCGGGTCCTATTTCGTCCGCCGCGGCGAAAAGGACCCGCTGTATCACCGAACGCTCGAAGCGTACGTTCAGTTGGTCACCAAGGGCGGGAGCACCCAAGCCATGTTTCCTGAGGGCGGGCTCAGCCGCGACGGTGCCCTGCGTCCGGTGAAGCTGGGCTTGCTCGACAACATGGTCAAGGCAAAACTGGACCCCACGTTCAAGCAGCCGCTTGTCTTTGTTCCCGTGGGCATCAACTTCGACCGCGTCCTCGAAGATGAAAACATGGTCGCGGAAGCGCGCGGCGAAGGTCGGCCGCGCCGAACGATTGGCCGCAAGGCGTGGCGCTTGATCACGTTGCTCGGCAAATCCCTCTACGGTCTCCCGGTCAACGCCATTCGATTCGCGGCGAAACGGCTCAAGAAGCACGGCGTGGCCGCCATTCACTTTGGCGAGCCCATTGTCTTCGATGACTGGTACGCGGGGCAAAATTTCCTCGCGGAGGCGGACCGAAAGAAACGCTGGGCCGCATTGCAGCCGTTCGCGGATGACCTGCTGGCGCGCATCGGGTCCTGCATCCCGGCGACACCTGCCACCTTCCTTTGTTTGGCCGTCACCCACTTGGGACGAAAACGGATGGAAGCCGGCGTGGACCGGGGGGACATCATCATGGCCATGCGGCACACCATGAATGCGTTGCAGGCGGCGCGGGCCCCGTTGCTGACCGAAGACCCCTACGCAAAGCGCCGCGAGCGATTTGCACGTGTTGGCCAATCCCATCGGCGCGATGACTTGGCGGGCATCAGCGTGGGTGTGGATGAAGCCGAGGACTTGGATGCCCTGCTGGAGCGTGCCCTGGATGTCACGGCCGAGCGGGGCTTGGTGACCAACATTGGCGACGTGTATCTATCCCGGCGTTGGGACCTCGTCGAATACTACGCCAACAGTTTGCGCAGTCACCTGGAGCGCCGCGCAAGCAACGCCATGGCGCCCAAGGCGATGACCACGGCCAGCGCACCAAACGGCGACTCGTGAGCCTCGCGGGCCAACTCCACTTGGCGCGAAATGGTCAGCATGTGATACAGGGCGGCCAATGCGCCGCCCGCGCCCATGCCAACCCCCCAGATGATGCAGGCATCGGCCAGCCCCTCCTTGCCGGAGCGCAAGCCCAGCACGAGCAGGGTCACGCCATACAGTAGGATGATGGCGGGCAGCAGGAAGATGGCGTAGTAGAACTCCAATCCCAGCGAGCCGTACTCCTCCTCGGCCACGGAGGCGGTGCTGATGCCAATGAGGACGGCAGCAGAGGAGCCGAGCACCAGCGGCAGAACATGGTTGCCGCGCAGCAGCACGGCGCCAATGATGCAGGCCGACCCAATCATGAGCGTGAAGACGTACCAGGGAAAGGCCGCGGCCTGGTTGGGTTCGGGGCTATCAATGGCGCTCCAACCAATCGAAAACGTGAGCAGTGCCACGGCCGAGAGTGAGCCAATCAACCACACCCACACGGGAATCTCGTCCGGGGCGGTCTCCGCATCCATGGCGCTTCATCGGGGCGCCAAGATAAATCCGTGATGGGGGCACGACGGCAGCCGCCGAAGGCTTGCGCCGCAGCGATTCGTCAACTGAAGTAGCTGGCCAGAATCTTGCGCTCCGCCGATTTGAGCCGGTTGTGCGCCGCGGCTTTGCTGATGCCAAACACGCTGGCGAGGGTATCCAATGTGCATTGGCGCGGGTTGTCGTAGAAGCCCAGCGCAAGCCCCATTTTCACGATCTCCGATTGCTTGGGCGTCAGCTTTTCTTCGTAGTCGCCGATGGGGTGATCTTCCGGCTTGTAGTC
>JBFJWV010000270.1:0-2197 GCA_041623515.1 Thermoplasmatota archaeon
GCGACCTTGATGGCCGAACTGCAAAACCCGGAGGTTCGGGCCGTCGTTCTAACGGGGTCGGGCCGGGCTTTCAGCACGGGCGCCGATGTGAGTCAATTCCGGGCCAGCATCGATGACGGATCCATCACGAAGTGGATTCTGGAAGCGACTGCCGAGTTGCATCCCTTGATGATGGACATGCACCAATCGGAGAAACCCATCGTGGCCGCAATCAACGGCGTGGCGGCCGGTGGTGGATTGGGACTGGCATTGGCGGCCGATGTTCGCATCGGGTCGCCGGAGGCGCGTTTTGCGGCGGGCTACTTTGGCATTGGCGCGAGCCCAGACGGTGGCAGCACTTGGTTCATGCCGCGGTTGATTGGGACGCAGCGCACGCGGCGTTTCTTCCTGGACAACGAAATCATGGGCGCCGACGAGGCGGTCCGCACGGGCCTCATGGACAAGCAAGTGGACGCGGACGTCCTGCTCGAGCGTGCCGTCGCATGGGCACACCGGCTGGGGTCCTGGAGCACCCATAGCCGCAGCGCAACCAAGCGTTTGCTGGAATCCACGCTGCATACGGATTTGCCCACCCAATTGGAATTGGAGCGTGGGCTCATCGCGGCTGCCGGTGCCACGGGGGATTTCGCCGAAGGCGTTTCCGCCTTCTTGGAAAAGCGGCAACCGGTATTTGGTGCGGCACGTGACTGATTGGCACGACGCCGGGCTCGTGGATTTGGTCCCCGGTAGCCACCGCGTCGTGGACATCGCGGGACGCCCGGTTTTGCTCACGCGGCAAGGCGACCGCTTCTTTGCCACGGACGCCGTTTGCCCCCACAAATTTGCCATGCTGGGCGAAGGAAAATTCGGGGATGCATGTGTGACCTGCCCTCAGCATGAAGCCACATTCAGCCTGGAAACTGGGCAGCCCGGTGAAGGCGAAGGCTGGGCCGGTCGGCTGCCCGTGCACGAGGTGCAGTTGGTCAACGACCGGGTTCAGGTCCGACTCACTTCTGGTTGAGGCCCAGGGATTTCAGAATCTCAATGGGCAGGGGCACAATGACCGTGTTGCCCTTCTGGTCCCCTGCTTCTTGCAAGGTCTGCAGCATGCGCAGGAACATGCCCCCTTCCGACTTGGCCATCTCGCGGGAAGCTTCCGCCAATTTCTGGGCGGCCTGGAATTCACCTTCGGCCGTGATGACGCGGGCCCGGCGTTCACGCTCCGCTTCTGCTTGGCGCGCCATGGCGCGGCGCATGTCCTGGGGCAATTCCACGTCCTTGATTTCCACCATGCCGACCTTGACTCCCCAGGGATCGGTTGCGGCGTCGATGATGGCTTGCAGTTTCTTGTTGAGCGCTTCGCGCTCCGAAAGCAGCTCGTCCAGTTGGGCTTGGCCAATGACGCTGCGTAGCGTGGTTTGCGCGATTTGGCTGGTGGCAATCCCGAAGTGCTCCACTTCCACGATGGCGTTTTCGGGGTCCATGACGCGGAAGTACACGACCGCGTTCACACGGACGGGGACGTTGTCCAAGGTGATGATTTCCTGCACGGGGACGTCGTGGGTGATGGTGCGCAAATCCACCTTGACCATGCGGTCGAGGATGGGGATGATGAAGAACAGGCCCGGGCCCTTGGCGCCCACCAAGCGACCGAGGCGGAAAATCACGCCGCGCTCATATTCCTGGACGATCCGGATGGCGGACGCGAGGACGACCACCGCCAAAATGGCGGCGATGACAATGGTGATGATGGAGCCGGCGGAGAGCGCCACGGGGGTAAGCATCGGCAGTGCGATGGCACCGGGCCGCTTTAGGTGTCACTCCTCTTCGTCAAGCGGTGCCACGATGAGCACCAGACCGGCCCGGTCGAGAACTTGGACCGCCATGCCGTCGGGAATGTCTTGACCATCGCTGCGGGCCTTCCAGATTTCCCCATGCAACTCGACGCGGCCATCGGGGTCGATCGCTTCGATGGCCCGCGCGTGGGCCCCCACGAGGGCATCGTGGGCGGGGGCGTCACGCGAACGCAGGGCAATGCTGACCGCGGCGAACGTTGCTCCTCCAATCACGAATGCCAGGAAAATGCCAACGAAGCGGAATTGTTGCAGGATGTCGGTCGGCAGCAGCGGTTCCCGAATGAGGAAGATGACGGCAAAAATGAGCGCAACAACCCCGGCGCCAGTGAGGACGCCATTGGTTGGTGTGAACACCTCGACCA
>JBFJWV010000271.1:0-2173 GCA_041623515.1 Thermoplasmatota archaeon
GTCTTCGGGCGGCAGGAAGCGGCCGAGCATCACGGGAACCGACGGGTTGCTGATGTCGAGAATCTTGAGGCCATCGTAGGCGTACGCAACCAGCAACAAGGGCGTGCCCGTGAGCGGGTCTTCGTAGAAGTTCATGTCGTGCGCATACACAGTGCGCAATGCGTACCTGGAGGCGTAGGCGGTTGGATCGTTGCTGTTGGGGTCAACGAAACGGGCCGCATCCGCGGCGGCCAGCTCGTCGGCCGTGACGTACTTGCCCACTTGCTGGAAGGTGGTTCCATCGAAGGAGAGCGTCGTGACGCCCACCGACAGCGCAAACACGTACGTCGTGCCATCCACGCGTCCCGCTGCAACGGTATGGGGCCCGTAGCCGCTCGGGTCGCTCCAGAATGCCGCCAGGCGCGGGTCTTCGGGATTTTCCACGTTCACCGCCGCGATGCCGGGCCGGGTCCCGGATTCGTAGCCGAGGAAAACGAACTTTCCTTCCGGCCCATACGCGATGGTGCGGTCCCCGCGCACGGGTTCCTGGGGCAGGTAGCTGCCCAAGACCCGGAGGTTTTCAGGCTCCGTGATGTCGACGATGTGGAACCCTTGCTGGCCCCCGGTGTCGTCGTGGTTTCCAAAGACCGCGACCACCAGTTTGTTGCCGAAGGTGTCCATGGCATGGGCCCCCACCATCATCCGCTCGATGTCGAAACCGTATTCCTGCAAATTGAGCTGGTCAAGCAGCGATGCACCGTCGGCAAACCGGTGTTGTTCCGGGTCGGCGTGGTTGTGGTCGCTACCCCACGGAATCGGGTCATCTGTAGGCACCAAGGTCGGGTCGTCGTAACCCAGCAATTCAAGGCAGCCCGCCATCGCGGGCAGGATCATCACGACAGCCAGTGCAACCGCACGCATCGCCACGCACCCGGCGGGCCGGTTCTTGGTGGTTGTGGTCGCAAGGGTTCAAGCAGAATGCATGGTTTCCGGGCTCATGGCGGAAGCATTGCTGGCAACGGTGGCCCTGGGGGCCCTGGCGCTGGCGGCATCCGGCTACCTGGCCCAGCGGCTGCGAGCGCCGCCTGCGCTGGGCTATCTTGTGGTGGGGATTCTGTTGTCCCCACACACCATTGGCGTGGAGTACTTCCACGAGGGAATTGTGGATGGCATCGCCGAAATCGGTGTGCTCTTCCTGCTTTTCCTCATTGGTCTTGAGTTGGACTTGGCACGCTTGCGGCGGGTGGTCAAGGCGACCGCCTGGGTCATGCCCTTCGACCTTCTGCTGCCCATGGCGCTGGCGGGCGGCGTGGCGCGGCTGGCAGGCTGGAGCGTCACGGAATCCATCGCCCTGGGTGCGGCCGTTGCCCTGAGCAGCACCCTGCTGGGGGAGCGATTGACGGCGCCCGCCACATTTGGCTCCGAAGCGCGCACCCGCGTTCTGGGAATCTTGATTAGTGAAGACGTGGCCGCGGGCGCGCTGCTGGCCGGATTGGCCATCCTGGGATCCGGCGTGTCCACGGCGGACTTGTCCGTGGTGGCCGTGGACGTGGGCCGTCTGGTGTTTTTCCTCATCCTGCTGACGGCCCTGGCGGTCTTGGTGGTTCCCCGCATTCTTGATGCCGTGGCGCGACGGCACGTGCGGGAATTGGTGGTCCTGTGGGGGATTGCCGTGGTGGTCCTGTGGGGCTACTTAGGCCTCCAAGCAGGCAGCGCCGAGCTGGGGGCATTCGTTGCCGGCGTGGCGGCCGCCGAAGCCGGCAGCCGCTTCGTTGCCCGCAATGCGCTGCATGCCATTCGCGACGCCTCCGTTGCATTGTTCTTTTTCGCGTCCGGATTGGCTGCCGACATCCTCCCGGTCCTGTTGTCCCCTTGGGTTGCCCTCGGCGTCGCGGGCCTCTTCTTCGTCGCCAAGGTGTCCGTGCACATTCCGGCGTCGGTTGCCAGCGGGCTGAAGCTGCCGGATGCGGTGCGAACGGCATTTGCCTTGGGCACGTTGGGTGAGTTTTCGTTGGTGCTTGCCGCAGTCGCGGACCGCAGTGGCGTCGCCCATCCCATGCTCCAGGGAACCGTGGTGGTGGCCATGCTCATCTTGCTGCCCATTGCGGCGGCGCTGGTGGGCCGCGCCGACAACGTCGCCGGCTTGGTCAATCGCCTCCCCGGTCCCTGGCGAGCGGGCCTCGAAACCGCTGCA
>JBFJWV010000272.1:0-2171 GCA_041623515.1 Thermoplasmatota archaeon
CCAGATAGGGGCACCAGGAAATCCCAGCCGAACCAGGGGCCTGCGCCGGCCATGACGATGGCAACGGTCAGGGGGAACAGCACCCAATTGGCGGAGCCCGGAGCAATCCGAAAGACCACGAGCGGCCGACGGGCATCTGCCACTTGAAGGACGCGCTACTCCGCAGGCGCTTCAAGGGGCGCTTCTGGGCGCCGGCGACCCAGCTTGAGGGTCCGCTCGATGGGCCCGTCGCGGTGCCCCAGATCGAGCACCTGGCCCAAGATGCGGAAGAACTCGGGGAACCACCGGAAACAGACCCATGCAATGCCCACCAGCGCGGACAGTGTCAGAATCTTGGCCAAGAAGTTGTGGATGACCCAGAAACTGGTGTGGCCTCGGCCGTACGCCCAGATGACGAGGCTGTTGCGCAGCAAATTCAGGAAGTAAATCGCCGCGCCCACGCCAACGCTGAATTGAATCCGCTTTTTCCAGGAGGCGCCCGGGGTTGCCAGGAACATGCCCGCAAACAGCATGATGGTTTGAATGGCCGTGCAGGCGAGAATGATGGCGACCCAGACAATCTTCAGGCCATGGGCACCCGGCAGCATTTCCCCTTCAGGAATGTAGAACAACAAGTCGTCGAGCCAGGAGTCTGCGCCGGATTGCTCCAGGCAGGGTGCCGAGCCCGGCGTGTACGCAGGCTCGGTTCCATCGGGGCACAATTCGTGCGTGTCGCTGTAGCGGAATTTGACGGGCCCCAAGATGTTCTCTTTGTCAATGACAAATTCCAGGCCTTGGCGGCTGCCCAAGCCGAACACATTCAACGCCCAGTTGGTGTGGTTGCCCACCACGCGGATGAGTCCCACGCGAAGCGGGTCAATGTATGCAATGGCGAAGTAGGTGCCCGCTGCGATGACCACGGTCTTGCGCGCCCATTGGATGGCCGCGCTGGGCGCCTTGCGCACGATGTCCAGCCATTCGTGGTAGGCGAAGTAATTGAACAGATACACGGCGATGACGGCGCCGATGGAATTGACGTAGTCGGAATCTTCGCCGATGAACAGGTCCCGTGCGGTCAGGCCCCAGTAGAAGCCGAAAAGGACCCAACCAGGCAGGCCGAGCCACTTGGTCCAGGTCCATTTCGCGGGGCCCCAGGCTTTCAAGCCCAGCAAGAGCAGGCCCGTTCCCAGGATGGACACGTTGGTGTTGTTCCAGGGGGCGAACAAATCCGGAGCCGTCTCCGGTCGGTACCCGAGGCTGTAAGGGCTGAACTGGAAGTTGATCCACAGGCCCAGGCCCGCGAGGATGGTGGACGCGAAGAGCCACACGGCGGTCACTTGCCGCGGCTCCCACCGGGTTTCCGCTTCCGGGCTGGCCTCGTCAGCGTACGGGTGGGGTCGCAGGGGTGCCGTGCGTTCACGGGGGATGGCATACTTGCGGCGCAACAGGAGCCACGCGAAGGTCGCTGCCAGAGCCACCCACATGCCATTGGCCCAGAAGTCGGCCCCTTGGCGGCCGTTGATGAGTCCGTTGACCAAGAACCCAAAGGACAGCAGCAAAAGCAGGATTCCCGGCCAAAAAGCGCGGCCATCGGCAGCCCCTGTGGTCATGAACGAATCGAAGCGTTCCTTGATGGATGGGGCGGCAGGACCATCGGACACGGCTTCTTGCACATTGGCAGCGACTTGATGGTTGTGGTCCGAGAACTCTAATGGGTCCGCCGTCTCCGACGGCTTGTGGCGGCCCCGCAGCGCATCGTTTCCCTGGTACCCAGTCACACGGAGTCCCTGCATGATTTGGGCTTCGCCGACGCCGTGGTGGGGCGAACGCGCTTCTGCATCGCTCCGGCCCCCTGGGTGGAATCCATTGCAACCGTTGGCGGCACGAAGGATGCCTCCTTGGACAAGATTTTGGCGTTGCAGCCCGACTTGGTTCTGGCCGACATCGACGAAAATCCGAAGGCGCTCGTGGATGAATTGATGGCGGCCGGCGTCGAAGTGCTTTGGTCGGAAATTGACAATGTGGACGATGCCGCGGGCTGGCTCGTGGAACTGGCGGACCGTTGCGGGAATCGCAATGCCGGTGAACAGGCGGCCAATGCGGTTCGCGTGGCCCTTGACGAGGTGCGGCGCAAGGACGCGGTGCCCGTGTTTTGCCCCATTTGGCACGACCCCTGGATGACGTTTGACGCC
>JBFJWV010000273.1:0-2149 GCA_041623515.1 Thermoplasmatota archaeon
AGCAAGCTGTCGAAGTCCTGGCTGCACGCCACGTCCACCAATCCCTCCGCTGCCATCCACGCGGCCTGCGCTTCGCCGTCCCGGGGGGCTTTGACAACGGGGATTCCCAGGTGCGTCAGCAATTCCATGGCCTGCTCCGCCATGGGAACCGTGAGTCGTGAGGTTTGTTTGGCCTTGGATGCCGCTTTTTCTTCGTCGCCGGCGGCCAGGGCTTCTTCGTAGTCGACGGATGCTTGCGCCCGCCGGGCGCTGCGGGCGGCCAACGTCTCCTTCTTCAGGATGTGGGGATCGCCATCGAACACCCACACCGGCTTGACGCCTGCATCCACCAGGTTCCCGGTTCGGTAGAGCACCCCGGCCAAGTGGCTGGTCACGTCGCCGGCGGCGTTCATCAAAGGCGTCCCATCGGGTTGCCGGATGCTCGAAAGGAACTGGTACAGGATGTTCCATGCGTCGAACGCCACGGTCTTGTGCGCGTACTCGGCCACCGTTACCGGGCGCTTTTGGACCAGTTCACCGAGGTCAACTCCCACACGCGCGCCAAGGCGTCCACTCAAAAAGTCCTAAGTCCGGGAGCCGGTCGTTTGAATCGTGTCGGATTTTGGAGCTTGGTCCCTGCTGCCACCTGCATTGGCCATTGCGGCAGCCATCATCACCCGGAGGGTGTACCAGAGCCTGCTGGTTGGCATCCTTGTGGCAGGCATCATGGTTGCGGGCGCGTCCGCGTCCGGGTGGACCATGCCTTTTGCCGCGCTGGCAGGCGGCATGATTCAAACCATTCAGTGGATCATTTTCGGCATCGCGGACACGGGCCACGCGGGCGTCATTGCGTTCACTCTGTTTCTTGGCGCATTCGTTGCCGTCATGCAGCGGGCCGGGGCAATTCGAGGCTTTGGCGAAGCCGCCATGCGGTACGCCCACAGCGGCAAGGTCGCCCAAGGAATGGCCTGGGGCCTGGGTTCGGCGTTCCTGGCCATTGACGACTATTTCCACGTCATCGCCGCCGGCAGCGTGTTTCGGCCGCTCACGGACGACGCGAAGGTGAGCCGCGAGAAGCTGGCTTACATCATCGACTCCACCGCTGCACCCATGGTCATCATGATGCCCATCAGCACCTGGGTTGGCGTCATCTTGAGCACGGTCGCCGGTGTGGCTGCCGTCCAAGCATCCGGTGAACGCCCCTTCACCATTTTCTTGGAGGGAATTGGCTTCAATTTCTACGCCATCATGACGATTGCATTCGTCGGCCTGACGATTTTCTTGCCCATGGAGTTCGGGCCCATGCGCAAGGCCCAACTTCGGGCGGCTCGCGAAGGCAAGCTGCTTGCGGACACGGCGCGGCCACTGATGAGCAAAGAGGTCAGCGAGCTGCCCCTGGCGGAAGGTGCGCAACCCAAGGCCTCCAACATGCTCTGGCCACTGGCTTTCCTGTTTGTCAGTGCCGTGGGGATGCTCTACGTGACGGGAGCGGGCATTGAGGGCTACGGCTTCCGGGCGGCCATGCAGAACGCCAGCGCCGAACTGAGCCTCGCGGTGGCCAGTTTCCTGACGCTCTTGTTCGCCATGACGTTGTATGGTGTCCGGGGCGATCTGCGGCATGATGACTTCATTGACACCATCCTGACAGGCTTCAAGGGGATGGTGCCGGCGCTGGCCCTGCTGGCGCTTGCCTGGGGAATCGGCAACGCCGTGGGTCCCGTGCAGGCAGCCCTCGGCGCCGATGCTCCCGCCCACATGGGCGGCGTTGGATTGGGAGAATGGCTCGGGGGCACGGTCTCCGAAAGCCTCTCCGCCCCCATGGTTCCCATGTTGGCGTTCCTGCTTTCGGCCATCATTGCGTTCAGCACGGGAACCAGCTTCGGAACCTTCGCCATCATGATTCCCGTGACCTTGAGCGTCGCCGCCGGCACCACGGACGGCGTTGCATGGTTCCCGGCAACCCTGGCGGCCACCCTTGGCGGTGCCGTCTTCGGCGACCATTGCAGTCCCATCAGCGATACCACGGTGATGTCGAGCATGGCCTCGCAGAGCGACCACATTGACCACGTGCGAACGCAGTTGCCCTATGCGCTGACCGTGGCCGCTGTCACCCTGGCAGGCTACGGCATCCTTGCATGGACGGAGTCCGCGGCGCTTGCATGGGGAGTCA
>JBFJWV010000274.1:0-2142 GCA_041623515.1 Thermoplasmatota archaeon
ACGCCGGCCAAATCGTCGACGGTGCGCACCGTCACGACGGCAACATCCTGATTGGTTTCTTTGGCTGCGCGACGCAGCGCGTCCTCGTGCTCGCTGACCGCCCCCTGGACTGCCAGCACGCCCACCCGCAACGTCACGCTTGGACCTCTTGGATGATGCTGGCTTGGCCGACGTAGCCCGTGCCGGAGTACGAATTGACGCGGAGCGTGTAGTCTCCGGGGGGCATGGAGGCGTCGAGGTTGGCGGGCCACCGGGTGCCGCGTTCGTTGTTGTAGGGAGAACCGATGCCCCAGTTGACGTCGCCGTTTGCGTCCAATATGATGAGGTCCATGTCATTCTTCGGCCCGGATTCACCCGCTTCGTCCAAGCGGATGGTGAGCCGGTCCGTTTCGGGATGCAAATGGAACGGGATGTCCTGGTAGTTGGCGCCCTCTTGGTCCGGAATGGCTCCGGTGATGAGGCCCTGGTGCCCGGGGACCACAACCGTGGGGTGTTCGTTGCTCAGCGGCATCCACACGGGGTCGCGTTGGCATGTCGCTGAAAATTCAATGCGGCTGGGGGCATCGGGTCCCCAAAGAATCGCCGGGGGTTCGACGCGTGCTTCTTCATTGGCGGGACGGTCGTCGGCGTCCAGTGCAAGGTGCGTCAGTAAGAGCCGCACGTAGTCCTCGCGCTCTAGCAAAATGCCTCCGGGTGGGGTTGCGAATCGCTGCGTCAAGTGTTGGGTTCGATCCGCAGGAACGACGGGTCCATTGCTAACCGCCGATGCCTCAAGGAAACCCCGGTTCGTGCCCACTTGATTGAAGAAATGGTACCCCTCGCCGGGGTCCCGGCCCAGAATGACCGGGGCAGGCAAATCACCCTCGCGGGTCCACAGTTCGAGGACAATGTCTCCCTCGATGAGCCACGTTCGCTGGCTAAACGGACCATGCCACTCATCCATGGAGTTGCTCAGAAACGCCTCGTTGAATCCGTTGCCTCGCGTGAAGCCGTTCGCCGGCATCT
Organism: Thermoplasmatota archaeon; assembly: GCA_041623515.1. Classification (GTDB taxonomy): domain Archaea; phylum Thermoplasmatota; class E2; order JACPAO01; family JAHFTW01; genus JBFJWV01. The sequence continues at coordinate 1,006 of JBFJWV010000274.1, forward strand.
CGGATGACAAGGACAAGCCGGGCCCCAAGTACAGGGTAAATGGCTGCGGCGAATCGCAGCTGCGCAGCGTGCCGTCGGAGAACAACGACTCCGCGTCAAGGCAACCTGCAAAGGCGGGGGCAAGCAGGAACGCAACCAACCAGTGTCCCTTCACGCCGTGGCCAAAACCGGCTCCTTGAAAGCCTCAACCCAGTGGGAGACCCATGGACCGGCGTTCGTTTGCAGCCCTTGTGGCGGTGCAAACTTTGTTCGGTCTGCTGCCCGTTGCCGGCAAGCTTGCCTTCGAGGCATTTCACCCGCTGGCCTTGGGTGGCATCCGCGTTGCGGTCGCGGCTGCCATCCTCTGGGTAGTCCAGGCGTTCGTTGCCAAACGAACCGTTGACTTGAGCAAGGACGGCGCCCAGGTGGCCATGTTGGCGTTCTTCGGAGTCGTTCTGAATCAGACGTTGTTCGTGGTCGGGCTCGAGAAAACATCCGCCATCAACGCCACCATCATCATCACAACCATCCCCGTGGTAACCTACGCGCTGGCCGTCCTGCTGCGGCGCGAGTCCTGGGGTCCAGTACGCGCCGTCGGCATGGCGCTGGCCCTTGCCGGCGTGGTCTACCTGATCGGCATGAGTGGCTACCAATTTGGTTGGGACAGCGCCCTTGGCGACCTGCTCATTTTCCTCAACTGCTTCAGCTTCAGCTTATACCTGGTGCTCTCCAAGCCATTGGCCGCGCGCGTCAATCCACTCAACTTGATTGCCTGGCAGTTCATCATGGCGGCCGTGGTCATGGTGCCCCTCGGGGTATGGGCCGGCCTGGTCGATCAAGTGCAAACCGCGGGCAGCTTTGAATGGTGGATGGTGGCCTACATCATCCTCGGCCCCACTGTCGCCACCTACGTTCTGAATGCCACGGCGTTGCGCCGGGTCAGCAGCAGCACGGTGGCCGTCTTCATCTACATCCAGCCCATGTTCACGACGGTGTTCGCTTGGTGGCTGCTCGATGAACCACTCACGTGGCGCTTGCTCCCGGCTGCGTTGCTGGTGTTTGTTGGCGTCGGCATTGTGAGTCGGCGCAGCGCTCTGGCTGCGCGTGCCGTGCCGCAGGATTAGTCGCAGGATGTGTGTGTCGAGATGCCGCGCTCAG
>JBFJWV010000275.1:0-2140 GCA_041623515.1 Thermoplasmatota archaeon
ATGCAATGGGGTCCACGTCACTGCGTCTGCAGGAAGCGGATAAGGATGTCGAGACCCGGCCGGGTGCCAATGGATTCCGGGTGAAACTGGAGGCCAAACGCCGAGTGCTCCATGTGCTCCATGGCCATGACCGTGCCGTCCTCGAGACGCGCCGTCACGTGCCATTCCGGCGGCAGGGTGGATTCTTCGACAACCAACGAATGGTACCGTGTGGCCTCGAAGGATTCGCCGAAGCCATCGAGTAGACGTCCGCCCAAGACGTGAACCTGGTCGGTTTCACCGTGCACGGGCCGCGATGCGATGGTCACAGTCCCTCCAGCCGCCTGCGCCAACGCTTGGTGCCCCAGGCAAACCCCAAGCACGGGGATTTGGCCTGGAAGCGCGGCGGCAAGGGCCATGGTTGCGCCGGCTTGGTCCGGCCACCCGGGGCCGGGGCTGAGGATCACGTGGGTGGGCTGGAACGAAGCCAGGGCAGCATCCACGTCCGTGTCGTTGCGCACAACCAGGACGTCGGCGCCGGCTGATTCGCAGTAATCGGCCAAGTTGTGCACGAAGGAATCGTAATTGTCGACCAGCAGCACCCGGGCCTCGACTTGCGCATGCGGTCGGCTTGGGGTCCATTCGCCGTGGCGCGACACCTCGCCCACGCGCGGCATGGCTGCGTCGTTGACCCGAGCTGCGGTTTCCAGCAGTGCTTGCGCTTTGTGGCCTGCCTCGTCCCATTCCCGGGCCGGTTGGCTTCCGGCCACGATGCCACTTCCTGCATGCACCCATGCCTCGGCACCGTTGAACGCCATGGTCCGAATCATGATGTTCCACAGGGTGCTCTGCTGGTCCCACGACAGGAAGCCGGCGCTGCCCGTGTACGGCCCGCGCGGTACGGTTTCGGCTTCGTGGATGCGCAGGCAGGCACGGTGCTTGGGAGCCCCCGTGATGGTGCCTCCCGGAAACAGCGCCGCCAACCAATCCACAAAGTCGGTGTTCGGTGCCACGTGGCCCTCGACACTGCTGACCAAGTGCATCACGCGCTGGTAACGTTCCACGCTGCCCCGCTCCGTAACGCGCACGGTGCCGGGCTGGCTCACACGGGCAATGTCGTTGCGAATGAGGTCCACCAGCATGGTGTGCTCCGCTTGCTCCTTTGGGTCGGTGAGCAATTCCTGCTCCAGCGCGGCGTCGATGGTGGCGTCCCGGTTCCGTGGCCGCGTGCCCGCGATGGGCCGGGCACGGATGCGCCCATCCTCGACGGCAAACAGCAACTCCGGGCTGTTGGATGCGAATGAAATCTCCGGCCACTCCATGAGCGCCATGAATGGAGAGGGGTTGGTCCGTTGGACGGCCGCAAAAACGGCGACGGGGTCGCTTTGCCAGGACGCCCGGAATTCCGTGGCGATGTTGGCCTGAAACAAGTCGCCGGTGCGGATGTGCTCCCGCATCACGTCGACGGCTTGGCAAAACTCCTGCTGGTCCAGGCTCGTGCTCCAATGGGTCGGCGGGGCCGCCATGGCCGGCATGGGAGCCGGCGCAGCCAGGAGGCCCTGAATCTGCATCGCTCGCTTGCTGGCGGCGGCTTCGCCCGGCAAGTCGGTCGTCCACAGCCATGCTTGCTTGGACTTGCGGTCGAAGACCACAGCGTCGCGGCACAAACGCAAGTGCGCATGGGGCCCAGGCCCGCGCGGCGATGGCAGCGTGGGTTCGACCGCCGGTGTGAATTCGTAGGCAAAGTACCCCACGAAGCCACCGGTGAAGCCCTCTTCCAGGCTGTCAAATTTCCAAGATTCCAGCAGCGAACGCAATCCGTTGACGGGCGGGCCATCCAGTACCTCTCGGTTGCCCCCCTCATGTTCAACGGTCCATGCATGGCCATCGAACGTGGCGTCCAGGCGCCCACTCAGCGCAATGTAGCCATGGCTTGCTTCGGGGTGGTCACCCATTCCATCCAACATGAGGGGGCCCAGTGACCGGAGCCGCTGGTACGCCTCGACGGGTTCGAGCCAATCCAGTGCATGCTTGGTTTGACGCAATTCACTGGTTCCCACGAATGTCCTCCAACGGTTGCCCGGTGAGCACCGCACGTGCTTCGCCGACCAAAAACAGGCTGCCCGCGACCACGGTCAGGCCTGCGTGGCCTGCGGCTTCC
>JBFJWV010000276.1:0-2115 GCA_041623515.1 Thermoplasmatota archaeon
CTGGTGCGCGAGCGCGGAGCCAACGCCATCGGCGCCGATGGATTGCGCATTTCAGGTCACACGGATTTCCATGCGCCGATGGCCTGCATCGTGGAACCGCAAGGCAGCTACGATGCCGTCATCCTCACGAGCAAAGCGCATGCCACGTCATCCCTGGCCGCCGCCACGCATGCCTGCGTCCGCGAGGATGGCTTCATGGCAAGCTTGCAAAATGGTCTCGGAAACGGCCAAAAAGTTGCGGCCACCGTGGGGCCCGAGCGGACCGCCGTCGCCATCACCAGCCATGGCGTCTGGGTCCAGGCGCCAGGCGACTTGGTTCACGCCGGAACCGGCCCCACCATGGTGGGTCCGTTGGACAGCGGCACGGAGGCCGCTCACCGCTACGAATCGCTGCTGGCGGACGCGGGACTGGAACCGCAATGGCGCGACGCCATGCGCGGACCCATCTGGCAGAAAGCCATCATCAATGCGGCCATCAATCCGGTGGGCGCGTTGTACCGAAAACGCAACGGGGAGATTTTGGCGGACACCTCATTGCTGCAGCTCAGCACTTCCTTGGCGGCCGAAGCCCACGCATTGGCGTTGCGCGCCCGGGTCGACATTCACATCGATGACCCGGCGGCACTGGTGCGCAAGGTGCTGGAGGCGACGGCGGACAACAAGTGCAGCATGCTGCAGGACGTGGAGGAGGACCGACCCACGGAAATCGAGCAAATCACGGGCCGCATGGTGCGCCTCAACGAGAAGCTGCTTGGGCACATGCCGCGCAGTGAGGCCATTTACGGCCGCATCAAAGCGCTCGAAGCCACGTACCTCGGTGACGCGCAGGCCAAGCAAATGGCTTGGGACGAGCTGGAATCGGAAAGCGAGCCGTTCTAGGCCCGCATCATTCCCATTCGACGGTTGCAGGCGGCTTGTCGCTGATGTCGTACACGACGCGGTTGACCTTGTCCTTCAGGTCCGGGTGGTTGGTGATGCCGCGGCTGATCTTTTGCAGGACCGACCAGGGAATTTCACTCGCCTGAGCCGTCATGGCATCAAAGCTCTGCACGGCGCGCACGGCAACGGTTTCGCCGTAGGCGCGCAGGTCGCCTTGGACGCCAACGGTGGGGGTGTTGGTGAGGACGGCGAAGTATTGCCAGGGCTTTTCCATGTCACCGCGCGCAACGGCTGCATCGATTTCCGCTTCGGCGATGGCGCACGCTTCGCGCGCGATGTTGACCCGTTCGGGCGTGAGTTCGCCGATGACGCGGACCGCGAGTCCGGGGCCCGGGAAGGGCTGGCGTTGGGCCACTTCGATTTGCAGGTGCTCGGCCACGGCGCGCACTTCGTCCTTGTACAGGTGGTACAGGGGTTCGCACAATTCCATGTCCATGTCGTCGGGCAGGCCACCCACGTTGTGGTGGCTCTTGATGGTGTCCCGGTTGCCACCGCCGGATTCAATCCAGTCAGGTGCGATGGTGCCTTGGACCAGAATCTTCGCGCCCGTCTTCTTGGCTTCCCGCTCAAAAATTCGGATGAATTTCTCGCCGATGATCTTGCGCTTCTGCTCGGGCTCCGTGACTCCGGCAAGCGCCTCAAAGTATTCGTCCGCGGCGTGGACGACGGTCAAGTTGAGGCCCATGCGGGTGTACATGGCTTCAATTTCCTCCGTTTCGTCCTTGCGCATGAAGCCGGTGTCCACGTAGATGGCGTGCAGTTTGTCACCCACCACTTCCTTCACGATTTCCGCGGCGACGCTGCTGTCAACACCGCCGCTAACGGCGATGACCGCGTGTTCGTCGCCGACTTTCGCAGCGACTTCCTTCTTCTGCTCAGCAACGAACTCTTCGGGGTCGAAGAACATGGAATCAGCCATGGGCAATTCGGCCCACTTAGGCGGCCGGGATAAGGGTTGGTGCGCATCGCTGGAACAAAGGTCGCTTGCGCAAGGGTTGAAGGGCCCCGAACCCCATCAGTTGACCATGGCGGCTCCGGTTGTCCACTTTGAAATTCATGCGTCCGACCGATCTGCGCTGATGCAGTTCTATGCCGATGTGTTCGGATGGAGTGGCCAGCCCATGGAGGGCATGGATTACACCGTGCTCATGCCGATCCAAGGCGAGAATCCCGAAG
>JBFJWV010000277.1:0-2115 GCA_041623515.1 Thermoplasmatota archaeon
GCCATGGGTAAACAATTCCCAATGGTCCCCGACTCGCTTTGCATCGAGGGCGACAACAATGCATTGACTGCCAAATCGGGCCGCTGCGTCCGCAATGAGCTGTGGATTGTCAATGGCCGCGGTGTTGATGGCCACTTTGTCAGCGCCGGCGCGCAAGGCCGCGCGAACATCATCCACACTCCGCAAGCCGCCGGTGACCGTCAGGGGAATGAACGTCTGGGAACTGGTGGTTGCAATGAAATCCAGCAAGCTGTTGCGTCCATACAAGCTGGCAACCGTGTCCACATAGAGCAGTTCATCGGCCCCATTTTCGTAATAGTGGCGTGCGAATGCAGCCGGGTCGCCAAGGACGCGCAACCCCTCCAAATGAATCCCTTTGACCAAATTGGGGCCTTTGATGTCGAGGCGGGGAATCACGCGGACGCTCATGCACCCTCCGTGAAGGCCGGCCAGGTTTGGGCTGCATTGACAAACAGCCGGGCCAACCGTTCGGGCGTCAGCAAGCCCTGCCGGAAGTAGTCGTCCTCCTCCAAGTCGGCGTCCGCATGGTAGGAGCTCTCCACCAAGGCGTGCAAATAGCGGTGCTGTGCCGCCTTGTCCACCCCCGGGGTGCTCTGCAACGATGACATGGCGGCTTTCATGTCGCTGATGGTGCGGACGGCATGAACACCGGGCATTTGCCGGTACCAAGCGGCTCCGAAAAGCAACGTCGGGGTGCCACGTGCCAGTGCCTCAAATCCAGCGGTCCCGGAGATGGTGGCAACGGCGGCCGCGTCGTCCATCATGGTGTAGGGGTCCGTGGACAAAGGCAACAATTGCGTGTTGGGGAGCCGCTCGAGGTCAGCGTAGAAGGTCTTGATGCGGCCCAAGTGACCTTGGCCAAGGTTCGCCAATTGACCCGGGTGCTCCTTGATCAGCAGTTTCCAGCCATTGGGCAAGTGGTTGGCAATCATCGAGGCCATGAGGAGTTGGTCCTCAAAGACGCCGCCGTCCGGAAGGGTGGTCAATTCAGGCTGGTAGTGGAGCGGCAGGAAGACAAAGGGTCCCCGCCCCGTCCATGGAGTGGCCCGCTTGGCGTAATCGGCCCGGTAGGGGCGAATCAGGCGATTTCCTCGCCGCAGCATCCGTGTGACCGTGAACTGGGTCGGGAACGATTCGTCCATGGGCGCGTCGCGCACCTTCACCCAGTTTTGTAGAGGCGTTTGCGGACTGCGGAACTCGCGCACCAGTCGCGCCGCCAACTGGGGCCAGGCATGAACGCGAAGCAAATGGCGAAGGTAGACGTTCAGGTTGCTGCTCTTACGGGATTGTTCGCGGGCTCGCTTTGCGTACCAGGGTTCGGCGGAGGTGTAGTCACGCCGCATGAGCGCAAAATCATCGGCCAGTTCCTCTGGGATGCCGGGGTCCTCCGGGTGCACTTGCCATTTTTGCCAGGCTGCGGACAATTCCGGTTGGGTTCCCCCGATTCCGTCGTCCATCATGATGAGCTTGGCCGTGAGCAAGTCGGCCTTCATGATGCAAGGGATGCCGCGCTCCCGGCACACTTCGTACAGCATGTAGCCACCCAGCTCGTGGGGGGATTCACTGGCGATGATGACGGCGGGGTCCAGTTCGTCAACCACATTCAGGAAATGTCCAAGCAATGATTGGTAGAGGCGGCGGCGCTCCCGGTAACCAAAGTCGTGCCAATGATCGAATCGATCCATGATTCCGAGGGCGTTGCGTTCCACGTGCGCGAACCGGTTGAGCACCTGATCGTCGAGGACTGGCACGGGCAATTTTCGTCCTTCCGCGTCCAAGCCCCGGGCCGCCAAGAACACGTCATGAACCGTTGCGCCAGGGAAAGCTTCACGAACCGGCGCCGTGCCGATGTCTGTGATCCAGTAGCCTGGAGTCCACCCCTTCGCATCGCGAAGTTTCCGAGCAACCTCAAGCCATGCAGGCCTGTCGCTTACGACGTAAACAGCATTGCGTCGCGGCTTGGGCTCCGCCCCTGGCGTTTCCTGCACGAGATTTCCACGGCGGTTCGCTGTTAAGCCTTGATGGAACGCACCCGATGCGCATTTCATACCGGGGTTCATCTGGCGCCATGTGCAGGCTTCTTCAGAACTTCCC
>JBFJWV010000278.1:0-2095 GCA_041623515.1 Thermoplasmatota archaeon
TCCGGGAGTCACCTCGGCGGTTGCAGCCAGCTTTGTGCCCGGGGTCCGCCATCGGCCGGGTGCCGCTGTGGCGGCCCTGTCGGCGGTCAACACGGCGCACGCAACATTCGCCATCTTGGTGTGGATGCAACTCGGGAGAATCCGCACGGGCTTGGCCGACGCGGCCGACCGATGGACGGATGCAGCGTGGGTCGCGTCGTTGCCTGGCCCCGGCGCAGCCCGCATCCTGGCAGCCATGTTGATTGCGGCGACGATTGGCGTTTCGGCCACGCTGTTGATGGACCGCTGGGCCTCCAAACATGTGGATGTCTGGCCCACCCACCGCATCGCAGCAGCGGCCTTGGCGTTCCTTTCGTTGGCCGTGATTCTGCTCAGCGGCTGGCATGGCGCGGTGTTGTACATGGCGGCTTGGCTGGTCGGTCGGCTGCCCCTGCATCTTGGGGTGCGGCGGGTTCACCTGGTCGCGGCCCTTGGTGCCCCGATTGTTATGCACGCGCTGTAAGCCGTGCCAGCGCCGCCTGGGCTTCTGCCCCCACGTCCAATTCCTCATCCAGTGCCACGCGAACCAAGGCCGCATCCGCGCTCAACTTTCCGCCAAAGCGCGCTTGGACTGCAGACACCGCCTGCATGACGGCTCCCCGGCCTTGTCCGGTTGCTGCCGCCACACGGTCGACCAAATCCAAGAACGGGTCGTGGCGCTCAGGAGCCGTCGGCACCTCTCCAGTCGGGCGGAAACCCCGAGGGACCTCCACCTCGCGGTGGTCAAACGTCAACCGCAACTCATCGTCGCCGTCAAGCAAGCCCTCGGCCCGAGCGGCCTCCACGTACTGGCGCGCCTGCGCGGGACTGAACCAGCCCAACTCCAAGGACATGACGTTGGCCCAGTGGGAGGCGGTGGCCACGCTGGCGCCCTGGCGGTTCGCAACAAATGCCAGCGCGATGCGTGCCTCCACATGCGCTTCAGGGCCGCCGAGGTATTGAAGGGAACGCCAGGTGCAACTGGACCATTCGGCCCTGTCCCCGCAACGCAAAAGGCGAACGAATCTGGCTTTACGACTCTTATTGGATAGGGTATGGCGTCTCGCATTTGGAGATCGCAGGGTCGGAGTGACAAGGACAAGCGGTTCCAGTCATTCCAGCTGCAGCTCCTGCGCGCCGACCACGAGCACGAGCTCGAGGACTCCGTCGTGGACATTCAGGAGTGGCGTTCGCTGCTGTTGAATCGCCCCGAAGATTCAGCGGAGCAGCCGGAAGAGGGCCTCGGATTGGACCCCAACGAAGAGGAAGCGCTGGCTCACCTGCTGGGCATGAGCACGGAAGTGTTCCGTTCCACTGTTGACGAATTCATTGACGAAGGACTGTTGGATCCGGAAAATTGGGCGGCCCGGGAAGGAACGCGCGAAGCCATCCAGGTGACCCAGTCGCCGCTGGCACTGGACGACCCCCAGATGGACGGCATCCATGCCGCCGAAGAAGCCGAGATGGCCGCCGAGTTGGGGCTGACACGGCACCAATTTCGAGACCTAATCGACGATTACCGACGCGATGGCTACCTGGACTGGCATGCGTGGCGCCCATTGGACGAACCGGACCACCTTGCGGAAGCCATGGAAGCGGAAGAACAAGTGGCGCAGGAGCAGAAGGAGGCGGAAGCCGAGGCATTGTTGCAAGAAAAACTCCGCATCCGCGCCATCCAGAAGCAGCAAGTTGAGCGCATCCCGTGGAGCATTCGCCGGATGCGCGAAGGCGTGGCGCTGCTCGGCATATTGCTGGTGGCCAGCTTCATCGCGCCCGCCGCCATCGCTTCGCCCCTGCAAACGGCACCGCTGCCAGCTTCGGATTTGCCGGTTCTTCTTCCGGCGGCCTCCAGTGCTTTCTCCAGTCTTGGCTACGCCGGCTTCATTGCCCCACTGGCGGGCTTTGATGATGATGACGACGAAGATGATGATGACGACAAGGGCCATGGATACGACAAATACAAAGGCAAATTCCGTGGCATTTTTTCAGCACCCAACGACACGGATTCCGATGGGTTGCGCAACGATGCAGAATCCGTTTTTGGCACCCTTCCCACTCACGCCGACTCCGATGGAGA
>JBFJWV010000279.1:0-2092 GCA_041623515.1 Thermoplasmatota archaeon
CCCTTGGCCAGTTGGAACATGGAGTGGTTCAGGGCGTGGAATCCCGCCAGCGTGATGAACTGGAACTTGTAGCCCATGGCGGCCAATTCCTTCTGGAACTTGGCGATGGTTGCATCGTCCAAGTGGTTCTTCCAGTTGAAGCTGGGCGAGCAATTGTATGCCAGCATCTTGCCCGGGAATTTGGCGTGGATGGCGTCCGCAAATTGCTTCGCCTCTTCCAAATCCGGGGTGCTGGTCTCGCACCAAATCAAGTCGGCGTAGGGGGCGTAGGCCAAGCCGCGCGCAATGGCGTGCTCCAGCCCGGCCGTGACCCGCATGTAGCCTTCCGGCGTGCGTTCGCCGGTGATGTGGGCATGGTCAATGGGATCCACATCGGATGTCAGCAGCGTGGCGGCGCGCGCATCGGTGCGGGCAACGATGAGCGTCGGGACGTTGAGCACGTCGGCCGCGAGGCGCGCTGATTTGAGCTGGCGAATGGCGTGGCTGGTGGGCACCAAGACCTTGCCACCCAGGTGACCGCACTTCTTCTCGGAAGCCAGTTGGTCTTCAAAGTGCACACCCGCGGCGCCGGCCTTGATCATGGCCTTCATGAGCTCAAACGCATTGAGCGGTCCGCCAAAGCCTGCTTCGGCATCAGCAACAATGGGCACGAACCAGTCCCGGCTCAAGTCCCCCTCCGACCATTCGACTTGGTCGGCGCGCTTGAATGCGTTGTTGATGCGGCGCACCACGGTCGGCACGGAGTTGACTGGGTACAGGGACTGGTCGGGGTACATGGTCTCGGCCAGGTTCGCATCGGCGGCGACTTGCCACCCGGACAGGTAGATGGCCTTCAGGCCGGCTTTCACCATCTGCATGGCTTGGTTGCCGGTCAACGCGCCGAGGGCGTTGATGAAGTCGTCTCCCTCCTTGCCGTGCAGCAGCGCCCAGAGCTTCTCGGCGCCGTGGCGTGCGATGGGGTGGTCCCAGGTGAGGCTTCCCCGCAGACGGACCACGTCTTCGGCGCTGTATTCGCGAAGGACGCCTTCCCAGCGCGGGTTGGTGTCCCAGTCTTTCTGCAATGCGTCTGCTTGTTCCTGGATGCTGGCGGCGATGTTCATGCAAGGGTCTCCGTGCTGAGAATTTCGTAGGCGGGAAGAGTAAGGAAGGGGGGAAAGTCGGAAGCCAAGGCCACCTGCGCAAACAGCATGGCGGCTTCGTCAAAGTGATGGGGATGCTCGCCGCGGGCGGCGATGAGTTCGGCGGAAGCTTCGGAAATCAAATCACCCACAAGCTGGGCCGTCACCGGTTCGCCGCCGTCCATGGTGACGGCGTGGCGCACCCATTGCCAAACTTGGCTGCGGCTGATCTCTGCCGTGGCTGCGTCTTCCATGAGGTTGTGGATGCCCACGGCGCCCCGGCCACCGAGCCACGCCTCCATGTACTGCAAAGCCACGTCGATGTTGTTGCGCAGGCCGGCGGGGGTCACCGCGCCACCCGGGATTTCGAAATCCAACAAGTCCTCCTCCGTGACTTGCACCGTCCGCTGGCGGTCGGCTTGGTTGGGGCGGCCTTCCAGAACGCTTTCGAAAATCTCCAGGGCCAGGGGGACCAGGTCGGGGTGCGCTACCCAGGTGCCATCGCAGCCGTCGTTGGCTTCGCGGCTTTTGTCGGCACGGACCTGGTTCAACGCGTTTTCCGTCACTTCGGGGTCGTGCCGGTTGGGGATGAATGCGCTCATGCCCCCCATGGCAAACGCACCGCGCTTGTGGCAAGTGGAAACCAGCAGTTCCGTGTACGCGCGCATGAAGGGGACGGTCATCGTAACGTCGGCGCGGTCTGGCAGAACCTTGTCGGCGTGGTTGCGCAGCGTCTTGATGGCGCTGAAGATGAAATCCCAGCGTCCGGCATTGAGACCAACAATGTGGTCGCGCAGGGCGTGAAGAATCTCGTCCATTTGGAAGACGGCTGGATACGTTTCGAGCAACACGGTTGCTTTCATGGTGCCGTGCTTCAGGCCCAGGGCCTCCTCGGTGAAGGAGAAGACTTCGTCCCAAAGGCTGGCTTCCGTGTGGTGTTCCAATTTGGGCAGGTAAAACGCGGGCACGGAGCC
>JBFJWV010000280.1:0-2081 GCA_041623515.1 Thermoplasmatota archaeon
CGCTCAGAGTGCCGCAGGAATTCGCGGCCGGTCAACATGGCGGGCAGGGCCAAATCACCCGGTACGAACCCCACCTGACGGCGGATGCGGTGGGCTTGGGTGACGGGGTTCAGGCCCAGCACGCGCGAGCCACCCCGATCGGGGCGCAGAAAGTCCATGAGCAGCCGAATAACGGTGGTTTTGCAGGCCCCGTTGGGGCCCAGAAATCCATGGACCCGACCCTTGGGGACTTCGAGGTTGAGATCCAGGATGCCCTTGCCTCCGCCGAAGTCACGGGTGAGTCGGCGGGTTTCAATGGCGTTCATCAAAGGTCAACCTCGAGGTGCCGTGCGGCGAGGTTGCCTTTTGTCGCCTTGGTTCACTTAACCAAGGTGCTGCGGGGAGAATGTCCCGGTTTGCCTCGTTGAGGCGTCCGATTGCGTGCCTACGCCGACTTGACGTTGGTGGCGCGCGGTCCGCGGTCGGACGCTTCCGTGTCGAACGTGACGTTCATGCCTTCGCGGGGCTCGCCCTCGAAGGCGGAGTGGTGGAAGAAGACCTCTGCGTCTTGGCCTTCGGCCTTGATGAAGCCGAAGCCTTTGTCGTCGATGAACTTGGTAATGATTCCATTTGCCATGCACTCCGCTCGCACCCATTGGCTAAAGGTCTGCTGGGTAAAATCCTCGGATTTTGGGAAAAACGGTGGTTTTTGCCCGCCACAGCCCCCCAAAGCGCGCCGGGCGTCGATTCACCTACCCGTCCAGCAATGCCTTGGCTGTTGGTGCCAGGTTAGCGAATGTGAACGTCACCTCCTCGGTCCTCCACGCCTTGCGCAGGGACTTGTTTCCTCCCAACAAATTCGTCTGGGCAACGGAAGTCAGCGTCCCCAGCCGCGACACGGTGCGCCGCATGGATGCCGCCACCATCGATGCACGTACGGAGCCCTTCTGCGTGGATGGATTCGAAGTCAAGGTGAGCCGAGCCGATTGGCGCAACGACCGGGACGGCGCCAAAAGCCGGGCCGCGCGCCACGCCGTGGATCGGTTTTGGTTTGTTTTCGGCTCGCCCGACATCTACACCCCCAGCGAAGTGCCCGCTGCCTGCGGCATCATCCATGTCGTCGACGGCCGCGCGGAAATCGTCCGCCAACCGGCAGCTCCCGACGGCAACATCAGCACCTACTGCCGGGCCCTTGTGAGCACCATCTTGACGCGCACGCTGCGAGCCGATTCGGTGGGCTTCGTGAAGCAAGTGGAACGCACCGCTGAAGCCCGCGGCTACCAGAAGGGCCTGAGCGCGGCCAAACGCCGCAACATCACCACGACCCGGCGGGGGGAAACCCGCCTCAAGTACAACCCCGGCCGCTACAACCTGGACGACGGCGTGCCCCTGGACTTGCCCTGAATGAGCCGGCCATGGCGGCGGACACTGCGCTCGTCAGCCCAAGGGGGCAAGCGCCGGGGACCGGAAAGCAGCGCGGCTCCGCTCCACCGCGGCACGGATGTCGCAGCCTTGCAGATGGTCATTGACCATGCCCATGGCTTGCATGAACGCGTACATGGTGGTCGGCCCAACGAATTTCCAGCCGCGGCGCTTGAGTTCCTTGGACAACGCCACCGATTCCGGCGACGTGGTTTGCGTGTGCGGAGCGGGCTGCACTTCGGGTTCAAACTGCCACAGGAACCCGCTTAGGGAGCCCACTTCATCCACCAATGCAACCGCTCGCGCCGCGTTGTTGATGGTTGCCTCGATTTTTCCTCGATGGCGGATGATGCCGGCATCCTGCACGAGCCGCTCCACATCAGAGGAACCAAACGTGGCCACCTGATGAAAATCGAAGTTGTGGAACGCCGCCCGGAAGTTGTCGCGCTTCGCCAAAATGGTGCGCCAACTGAGACCGGACTGGAATCCCTCCAGGCACAGCTTTTCGAAGAGCCGCTGGTCGTCGTCCACAGGGAAACCCCACTCCGTATCATGGTAGGCCGGAAATTCCGGCGCAGCGTGGGCCCAGCCGCAGCGAGTGACTCCATCCTCGCCCTCAATGGGTTCGTCCACGGACAACACGACCGCCAAGCCAACGGGTGGCAAAGGAGTTCCGCTCC
>JBFJWV010000281.1:0-1998 GCA_041623515.1 Thermoplasmatota archaeon
GACGCCCGCGACCAGCAGCGCAACGGCAAATGATACCCACATTTCCAGGTACGCTGCCGCACCGGCGGCCAGCAGCAACAGCACGACTGCAAGCACCGCGGCCCGAAACCCGGTTCGTTGCCTCTGGCCCGCCATGGGCACCGAATGGAGGCCGGATTTCAAGAGACTTGGTCAGTTCAGGACGCCCATTTCCGCCAATTTCTCTGGCAGGTAAGTGTCCGTGACGAAATCCAAGCCGTACTTGGCGAGGGCCTGCTGTTCCGATTTCTTGCCCAACTGCAATTGGTGCTGGATTTCGCCGCGCCAGAAGTCATCATCGAAGCGGGGGTCGTCCAACTCGGACTTCAGCGCCGCAACGTCCCGGTCCGTCAACTTGTCACTGGGCAGGTCGTAATTGACGATGTCACTTGGCGTGATGCCCAGGTATTGCGCCGTGGGGGTTGCCAAGTATTCGCTGATGTGCGCCGTCTTGATTGCACCGTATGCAACGGACGCAAAAATGCGGTACGACCATGGGTCACCGTCCGTGAACACCACGACGGGCAAATCCGCCTCTTCGTTGAGACGCTTCAGCAGGCGGCGCGTGCTGCGCGCCGGTTGACCCTTGAGGTGCACCAATCCGCAGTTGGCCTTGCGGTCGAACTCATTCTCGGCCAAACGGGCAAACATACCACCGGTTTCGATGGCGACGATGAAGTCCACGTTGACGTCCTTGAAGCCAAGCCGGTCCGGCTCCACGTTGTACGGAATGTTGTAGCCTGCATCGCCAACATCGTCTTGGCAATGCATCGTGCGACGGGTGCCGTTGCGCGTCGTTTCGACAACCTTCAGGTCGCCAATCATGGCCGCTCCGTTCTCTTCGGGGCGGAGCTTGAAGTCCTCGCGCATCCGACCGGTCATGACTTCCAGGTCTTCTGCGAGGCCGTCGGATTCCGCTTGGTCCCCGAACTTGGCCATTTCCCATGCTTCGCTGATGTAGTACATTTCACGAAGCGTGGACGACTTGGAGTCGGCCACCATGTCCTTGATGAAATCCGACATGTACATGGTGCGCAGCAACATGTATGCACCGTCCAATTTCATGGCGGACCGCGTGGTCATTCCTTTGCCATACTTCCACACCCGGTGCCGTTCATCGAATTCGATGTTGCTCTTGGTCCGGCTGCTCAGTTGCAATTCTGGAATGCTTCCGCCTTGCAGGCAGGTGTAGATTTCCTTGGCGATGCCGTCCATGGCCTTGATGGCGGCTTGTTCGCGCTGCTTCTTGGTCTGGCTTTTGCGTTCCGCGTCGCTCATGCGTCACCCCCGCGCCACAGGTCTGCACCCACGACGTTGATCTCATTGATGCCCTCGACGAAGGTTTCCAGATCGTCGAGGCCGCCTTTGCCAACCCCACCCACTTCGAAGCAGATGTCCGCCTTTTCGGCCGGCTTCATGGTTGGAATGTCCCATGCCACAAACCGCTCTTTGTTCACCTTGGGCTTGGGCTCGCACTCGGACAACACAGCGCCTTCGGGCAAGACGGCATAGAGGCGGAATTTCTGGGACTTCTGCTTGTAATTCGTGACCACGATGGATGCCTTGGCCAGGTACGCTTGCTTCGGCTTCGCAACCGGCGCGACCGGCGCTTCGAGTACCTCTTCCCCCTCGTCGTCCCCTTCATCAAAAGCGTCCAGCGTGCCGGCTGGCGTGGCGGGCACCTCGATGGGAGCGGGTGGTTCGATCATCACGCCCTCCAACTTCTCGTACTCGACGGACGGGTCGTCAATCCACACCACATCCATGATTTTGCAGACGATGGGTGCCAAGTCCACTTCGGGCTTCTTCAGCATGCCCGCCGCCTTGCGGTTGATTTCTGGGAGAATCTTGTTGACGAGCGTGAATTTTTCGCTCACCTTGGCGCGCTTGGCTTTCTTCTTCAAGTGCCGGCCCAGGCCGCGCGCCGCTTCCTGCAGCGCCAGTTTGATTTCCTTGTGGATTTCTTCCATGGGCGCGACC
>JBFJWV010000282.1:0-1951 GCA_041623515.1 Thermoplasmatota archaeon
AATCGGACATCACGTGTGCTGGCCCCTGCTGGACTTCCAAAGCGCCGTGGAAGACCACGCGCAAGGAGTCACCCACATCATTCGTGGCAAGGACCTCATGGATTCCACGCGCAAGCAAGCGTACCTCTACGAGCACATGGGCTGGGATTACCCCGAGACCCTGTACTGGGGGCGCGTCAGCATCCACGAATTCGGCAAATTCAGCACCAGTGCCATGCGCCGCGGCATCGAGGACGGAACGTACCAAGGCTGGGATGACCCACGCCTGCCCACGGTCCGGGCCCTCCGGCGTCGCGGCTACAGCGCCCCCGCCGTGCGCCGCTTCTGGGTGGGCTTGGGACTCACCGAGAAGGACATCGCGGTCAGTTTGGAGAACATGGACGCCGAGGATGCCAAGGACATTGATGATGCGTCACCTCGGTTTTTCTTTGTGCCCAATCCTCATGAGGTCACCGTCAGCGGCATGGATGGCCGGGAAGCCAAGCCATTGGTCCATCCCAGTCATCCAGAGCAGGGGACCCGCGTGCTACCGGCCGCGCCCCGCATTCACATTCCGGGGGACGAAAAGGGCCACCCCAGCGTCCGCCTCAAGGACTTGGGCAACATCGTCATGGCAGGAGGAACGAGCTTCTTTGCGGGGGAAGAATTGGACCGGCGCCTTCCCATTGTGCAGTGGCTGCCCCAGGGTCACGCCGAGCCATTTACCGTTCTGAAACCGGAGTTCCTCACGGACGAATCCCCCGACGGAGCTGAACCGTCCCTGGTGGAAATCGAAGGGCTGCTGGAGCCCGCCGCGCTGGCCCATGTGGGCGGCGTCGTGCAATTCGAGCGCTTTGGGTTCGTGCGCATCGAATCGCGGACCCGAGGCGTGTGGCTGCACGCCTAGTCCCAGTGCCTTTCCAAGTGCGGTCGCAGAGCATCGTAGCCCGCGGCCGCTTCGTCCTTGTCGGTGGTCTTGAGCAAGACCTTGCCCGTGTCGTACACGGTTGACTCGGTGCCTTTGCGAACCAACAGCAGAATGCGGGCGTCCAGCACGATTTCGAAGCCGTCGTCGGCCAGGGCCGCTTTGAACGCGGCCATGTCGAGCTTGCGCTGCTGCTCAGGGGTTGCGATGAACCCGGCGCTGGTGGAGCATGGTCGCAGCAAAGCCACGAGGGGTCCGACAAGGTGGGTTGTTTAGAGTTTGGCTGCCGCGCGTTGCGCCAAATGGTGCCCGAAGGGCAAGCTGCACGTGAGTCCCGGCGACACGGCGTTCAGGACGTGGACAGCATCGTCGGTTTCGCGCACCACGATGTCATCCACCAAGGTGCCGTCGCGCAGCACCATTTGCGCCCGGTTGCCCGCCATGGCCGCTGTGCCACGCCGAACATCCATGCGGCGGAGGCTCGGGACGAGGGTTTTGGCTTCCCGCCACACGCCTCGAATCGACACGCTCTTGCGAATTTCCGAACGCACTTGCGCGCGGAACGACCGGGTTCCTAGCATGCGCCAGAACCCCGGCCAGGCAAGGGTTCGCGCAAAATCCGGTTGCACATGCAACGGGTGATACGCTTCGCGGCCGCAGGCCAGCAAGGCGCCCGGGCCCACCGCAACGTCACCATTCACGCGCTTGGACAAATGGACGCCCAGAAACGGAAACCGTGGATCTGGGGCCGCGTAAATGTGGGATCGAACCAGCTGCCGCGCATCTGGCCGCAGGCGGGCGTACGAGCCACGAAACGGGATGATGCGCATGTCGGGGCACAATGCGGCGGCCACGCGGTCCGCATGCAAGCCAGCAGCGTTCACCACGACGGCACCAGATGGCACGTGCGACGGGTCAAAGCGCGTGTTCCACGAAAATTGTGCGCCCGCCGACTCCGCCTCCCGCACCAGGGCGCGCACGTAGGCGGCCGCGTCCACGCTCGAGCCCTCGGGGGCATGCAGAGCCGCGACCCCGACGGCGTTG
The DNA here is from genome assembly GCA_041623515.1 of Thermoplasmatota archaeon. Lineage (GTDB taxonomy): Archaea > Thermoplasmatota > E2 > JACPAO01 > JAHFTW01 > JBFJWV01. The sequence goes on from JBFJWV010000282.1 coordinate 1,949, forward strand.
GGT
>JBFJWV010000283.1:0-1947 GCA_041623515.1 Thermoplasmatota archaeon
GGCCCAATGGCTATTGGACAGCGAAACAACGCGCCTTGGCGCCGGGACCGTCGTGTCCGTTCCGGCCCAATCCAAACAAGTTTGCCTCGCCCTGGTCGGACTGGGTGACCCCAAAGACCTCACCAGCGCCAAGCTGGGAACGTACCTGAAAAATGCCATCGGGCACGTGGAAGGACTCGGCTTCGAATCCATCTCCACGACGCTGGTTGCCGACTCCGGGCTTGAACTGGAGGACGCTGTCCAGGGCCTCACCCATGGGGCCATCATTGGCACCCTCAAATTCAACCAATACAAATCCAGCAAGGACAAGCCAAAGGGCGGCGTGAAGTCCGTGCAAGTGATTGTGGACGCGGACGACGCCACGGCCGCCCGCAAAGTGGCCCGTCACGAATCCATCGTTGCCGAATCGGTCAACGACGCTCGGTTGCTTGCCAACACCCCCGGCAACATCGCCACCCCGAAGTGGATGGCTGCCGAAGCGCGCAAGCGCGGCCGCAAGCACGGCTTCAAAGTGAGCGTTCTGGGCCGCAAGCAACTGCGCGAACAGAAATTCAACGCCCTGTGCGGCGTCGCCCAGGGATCCGCGAATGAAGAGCAACTCATCACCATGACGTACACGCCGGCCACCGTCACCAAGCGCACCAAGACGCTGGTATTGGTTGGCAAGGGCGTCACGTTCGACTCCGGCGGCATTTCGCTGAAACCGGGCAACGGCATGTGGGACATGAAGTACGACAAGTGCGGCGCGTGCAACGTCATTGCCTCCATGGCGGCCATTGCCCAGTTGAAACCCAAGCACAAGGTCATCGGCATCACGCCCTGCGTCGAAAACATGCCCAGCAGCAAAGCCCAACGCCCGGGCGATATCATCACCGCCAAGGATGGCACCACCGTTGAAATTCTCAACACCGACGCGGAGGGACGCCTGATTCTGGCCGATGCCATCACCCACGCCCGGACGTTCAAGCCCAACTGGATCATCGAGCAAAGCACCTTGACCGGTGCCTGCGAGTACGCCGTTGGCAAAACGTACGTGGCCGCCATGAGCAAGGACGACGACTTCGTGGACAGCATCATCACGGCTGCCCAGAAAGCGGGCGACAAGGCCTGGAAACTGCCCCAAGGCGAGGAGTTCGACGAAGGCAACAAGGGGACCTACGCGGACATTCAAAACATCAGCCTGAAGGTCAAGGCAGGCACCAGCATTGGTGGCGCCTTTGTCGGCCACTTTGCCAAGGACACCACCTTTGCCCACCTGGACATCGCCAGCAAGGCATGGGTGGATGGCATGGACTACTTTGGCAAGGGCCCCACCGGCGCCGGAACCCGCATCGTTCTGCAACGAGTCATGGACGAGTAGGGCATCGACTCCATCGGAAAACTTGCGGGCCCGCGGGCGACCACCGTGGCCGGCAGGGTCGTCAGAAGCTCCGGCGCGGGCTACGACGCATCCCGCGCAAGGCCAACCAAAGCGTGGACTTCGTCGGCGATGGCACTCCAAGGCGCGCCCGCCTCGACGCGGGCTTCCAGCGCGCGGCACGCCGCCGACAACTGGGAATGCCCCATGAGGGCACTGCTTGCAATCAATTTGTGCGCCCAAAACGACGCCTGCTCCACATCGTGAACATCCTCGGACAATTCCAATCCGGCGATGCACTCCGCTAGAACGGCATGGTAAGTGGGCCGCAGCCGTTCGCGAAATTGCGCTTCGAATTCGTCCGAACGCTTCATGACGCGTCAGCCCCCCACTGTGAGCGGAGCGTGTCGGCGAGCGCATCGAAATCCAGCGGCTTGGTCAGGTAGGCATCCATGCCGGCCGCTTTGGCCGCGTTTTGGTCGTCGGCCGTGGCCCGCGCACTCAAACCGATGATGGGGACGTCAGCCTTCTTTGCCCGAATCATTTTGCTGGCTTCCAGCCCCCCCATGACCGGCATGCGTGCATCCAAC
>JBFJWV010000284.1:0-1946 GCA_041623515.1 Thermoplasmatota archaeon
ATTGGTGGAGCATGCCATGCAAAGCTGGGATCGGGATGCCCTGCACTTGGTCGGAGCCGGCAGCGTGTGCATGGCGCTTAAGCAGCAATTTTGGGGCGACCCAACTTTGCTCGGCGTGGACGCCATTGAGGGCGACCGGATCGTGCAGTCGGACTTGAATGCCGACGAAATCGACGCCTTGGTTGCCTCCCACCCCAACGTGCACCTTTGGTTGAGCATCATTGGAGGTCAAGGGATGCTCTTGGGTCGCGGCACCCAAGTCCTTTCCCCGGAATCGCTCGCCGCCATCGGATGGGAGCGCATCCACGTCATCGCTCCGCCCGAGAAGCTGATGGGCTTGCGGGCATTGCATGTGGATTCACGAAGTCCCGATTTCGATGCGAACGCACCGACGTACATCCGGGTCATCAGCGGTTGGAATGAAACCCGGCTGGTGAAGGTTCAGCACGGGCCGCCGGATTCTTGAACAACGGCCGGCTGGGACCCGCCATGGACACGGAGACCGCCACCGCAACCCCGACGAGCCCGGTCAGCTGCAAGGTCGAAATGCGTGACCACGTTATGGTCCAAGACAAACCTGCCGCGTCCGGTGGCCGCGACACCGGCCCCATGGCCAGCGAACATTTGTTGACGGCGCTCTTGTCGTGCCAACTTTCCACGTTTTACAAGGTGGCCGCCAAGCGCAACGCCGACGTGGCCGCCCAATCCATCCGCGGTGACCTTCACTTCAACGAGGCCGGCGACATTGACCACGTTTCCCTGCATTGGCACATCAAGGGGGATGCCAAAGACGCCGCCATTGACACGATTGTGCGGCTCACCGACAAGGTTTGCACCATCAGCCGGGTGTTGTCGTGCCCAGTCGAAGCGGCTTGGCAGCGCGTCTAGTCGTCCGTGATGCCGGCCGCGATGGCCATTTCCACGTAGGAAAGCGAATGCCGTTGCGCGCCCTCCAGGCCCAACTGCTTCACCAACTCCTCGACTTGTTCGCTGGCGGCTGCGGCGTCGTCGGACAACACTTCGACCTCTGCGAATGAGCCCAAGCCGTCAATGGAGTCAATGCACACCGTGGCCCCGTCCAGGTGCCACGTTTCGCGGTGCTTCACGAGGCGCGCGGAGGGCGTCCAGCCGAGCCGGGAAAGCAAGGCCGTGGGATCGTCGGCGAGGCGCACGTTTTCCTCCACGCGGACTTTGGCTGCATGGTCCAGGCGGGGGCCTTTGTAGGTCAGTTCGAGTCCACCGTCGGACGCGCGCAGGCGCAACGTTTCGTCGGCGCTCGCCGCCAAATGGGTGAAGAAAACATCCGTCTGGGTTCCCGATGGCCCCGGCTTGGCAACCTGCTCCAGGCGCCTCCGCAACGCACCGGGAGCCAGCAATTCGACCTTCACCTCCACTTCCAGCACAGGCAATCGAACGCTCCACGCCAAATAGGAGCTTGGGCATGGTTCGCCTGTGCGCCGAGGCATGGCCGTCGCAGCACTCGCCGTGTTTGCCGTCACCATGCTTGGCGGATGCCTTGACCCGTACCGGCCATTGGTCGATCGATCGTTGGTGGAAAGCTCGCCCCACCACTGGGTCATCGAAAACACGCCCGAGGTCAGCCACGGAATGTTTGGGCCCAACATCGTGGAAACGGAATACCGGTACACCCCGGATTCGGATGATCCGCAAACTCCCGGGGTTCTCATTGTCCTGGGCATCCGAACCTTCTCCCAAATCGATTCATCGACGTTGCTTGAACGGACGCGCGAGGTCGTGAATCAGGCGCTGCTTGACGAAGGCGTCGCGGTGGACCCGGAGCAAGAAACCGCGGGCGAACGGGTCACAGCGCAAGGGTCGCCCACCCAATGGTTCAGCCTCATCGGCTTTGCCGACTCGGATGCGGTGCTCTTTGGTGGCGACGAGGAAGTCCGCGCCCTCGGCGAAACATGGTACGACGGCCGCTC
>JBFJWV010000285.1:0-1946 GCA_041623515.1 Thermoplasmatota archaeon
AAAAGGTCCACCATGACATCGCCCACGACGTGGACACCTGCATGGATGCCCTCCTTGGCGAGCGTGGCCGCGGCTGCATCGGACGGACATAGCAGCACGTTCGACGCATGATCGGTCAATATCCGGTTGATCTCTTCGGGCATGGTCCGGTCCCCACTGCGCAATCCAGCCTCCACATGGGCCGTTGGAATGTTGAGCTTGGCCGCTGCCAAGGCCGCCGCCAAGGTGGAGTTGGTATCGCCATAGGTGAGAACCAGGTCCGGTTGATGCTCGATGATGGCGGCTTCAATGCCCATGAGCATCCTCGCCGTTTGTTCCCCGTGGCTTCCTGAACCGACGTTCAATTGCACGTCAGGCTCTGGAATTTGCAGGTCCCGAAACAAGGCCGCACTCATGGCGTCATCATAGTGCTGCCCGGTGTGGAGCAACACCTCTTCATGGTGCTCCCGCAGAACGGGACTCAGGGCCGCGGCCTTGATGAATTGCGGGCGGGCGCCAACCACCGTGAGAACGCGCACAGCGCGCGACCGACGCGCGGCATAAAGGCGCTGGGGGCGGGCTGCGCTCCGGGTGCCGCGGGCGCTTGCGCCGGTTGGACCCGGATTTTCACGTGCGAAGCAGCCGCCATCGGTTTCCACAGTCCTTAAGGGGCCGTGCGCTCGGGGCGATTGGAACAATGCAGGCGGGCGAGGGGTTGACGATGCAGGCTGGCACGCAGTGGAGTGGGGCATGACGGGCGAACACGAGGAAATCCCATTTGGGCGGCCGTGGATCACGGACGCCGACAAAGCTGCCGTCGCGCGTGTTATGGAGTCGCCCATTTTGGCGCACGGCCCCGAGGGTCGCGGCTTTGAAGACGCGTTCACGCGGTACACCGGTGGCGGCCATTCGGTTGCCTTGAGTTCGTGCACGGCAGCGCTCCACTTGTCCTACATGCAGGCAGGCATCGGTCCCGGAGACGAGGTCTTGGTGCCTGCTCAGACGCACGTTGCCACAGCGCATGCGGTGGAACTTGTTGGGGCCAAGCCCATTTTCGTCGACTGCGACGCCCAAACAGGCAACGTCACTGCGAAGGCATTGGATGAAGCGATTACCAGCAAAACCCGCGCGCTCAGTCTCGTGCATTTCCTCGGTTTGCCGTGTGACATGCCCGCCATCATGGGTGTGGCGACGGAAAACGACCTCATGGTGGTGGAAGATTGTGCGCTCGCCCTCGGAGCCCGTGTGGATGGCGTTCACGTGGGCTTGTGGGGTGACACGGGATGCTTCAGCTTCTACCCCGTCAAACACATCACGACCGGTGATGGAGGCATGCTCATTTCGAAGCACGAGGAGGTGGCGGCGGCCGTCGGTCGCCTGCGCGCATTCCAAGTGGACCGCAATTACGATGAACGGGCTTTGCCCGGCATGTACGATGTGCCGGGCCTGGGGCTCAATTACCGCATGAGCGAAATGCAGGCGGCCCTGGGAACGTCTCAGTTGCAACGCATGGAGGAAAACCTCGCGCGGCGCGCCGAGAACCATGCGCGGCTGCGCGCTGGACTCGAAAAGATTCCGGGAGTCCGCGTTCTCCATGATGATGACCCGAAAAAGGTCGACAGTCATTACGCCCTGAGCATGGTAATCGACGATGCCCAGGACGGATTCCGCGATGCGGTGGTTCGGAAATTGAACCAGAAAGGAATCGGTACCAGCATCTACTATCCCCACCCTGTTCCTCGCATGGCATACTATCGCAACAAGTACGGGTACGACGCAAGCGCCTACCCCGGCGCCGAATGCGTCAGTGACTGTGGCATTGCCCTCCCTGTTGGCGTTCACGTCGGCCTGGCAGACATGGACCGCATTGTCATGGCGGCGACCGCGTCCATGGAAGAGGCGCGCGCGGAGGTGCCTGCATGAACCTGGACATGGACATGTCGGACCGCAAAGTGAGTCTGGTCGGT
>JBFJWV010000286.1:0-1942 GCA_041623515.1 Thermoplasmatota archaeon
CCGCATCGGCGCAGCCATCCTCGCCTTCTGGGGTGCCCACTCGGTGGCGCGCGAGCTGTACCAAGTCGTCGAGCCCGGCCGCCCCCTCGAAATCAAGTGATTCGGCGGCCTCTCCCCTTGCCTCGCCCAGCAACGCTTAAATCAAAGCGCGCGTGGCGCCGCCTACGCACCGGGACTGGATGCTCCAGGACCGGTTGAGGTGACTTTCCATGCCCGCTTCCACCAAGAAGGTCGGCCCCGCCGGCCGCTACGGCTCCCGTTACGGTTCCCTTGCTCGCAAGCAGGTCGCGACTGTTGAGCGCGTCCAACGCGCAAAGCACGTCTGCCCCCGCTGCGGCGCTGAGGCTGTGCGCCGCACGGACACGGGCATCTGGGCCTGCCGCAAGTGCGACCACACCGTCGCCGGTGGCGCCTACACGCCCCAAACCGGCGCCGGCCGCGGCGCCCGCAAGGCGCTGAAGGGCATCAACGACAAGCTGGTTCGCGGCGAAGAGACCCAAGCCTCCGAAGAGGCCCTCCAAGCGATGGCTGCCCAGGCAGCTCCCGCTGAGGCGCCCGCCGAGGCCGTCGAAATCGCTTCCGATGAAGAAGAGGCCTGAACATGGCCTACTACAAGTGCGGCGCCTGCAAGAAGCGTGTTGAATTCAACGCGCAAAACATCGGCATCCGGTGCCCGTACTGCGGTAACAAATACTTCTACAAGGAACGGCCCACGGTGGCCAAGACCCTGAAGGCCGAGTAAGCCTTCAAGCGTCGTCTGCCTGCAGGGTTCGTGCACCGCGCCACGTTCCGCCTTGAATTCGCGTCCCCAGCGGAAGCGCGCATCGTTCACGATGCCGTTGCTGTGGAGGCGGACGAAGGGCCCGAAGGCACCACCATGGAGATGTCCCTGGATGGCTCCGCCCTGGCGGTGGAACTGACCGGGGCCGATGTTTCCGGCTTGCGTGCCGCCATGCACAGCGCCCTTCGATTGCTTGACGCAGCGCAACGGATTGTACAAACCGGACAAAATCATTAACTCCGAAGAAAACCCAGCGGGTTTCATGCGCAATTTGCTGCTCCTGCTGATGCTGGGCATGGTCGCTTTCGCCGGCTGCCTGGACTCCGACGGCCCGGCCCCTGCCGACGACGACACGGAAGACGAAACGCCGGCCCCCGCGGACGAACCCGCCGAGGAAAACTTCGGCGATTACGTCCTTGAACTGGCGACGGGCCTCTGCCACGCCACGGACTACGAGGAACCCGCTCCGGGCAGCTACGTCTCCACCATCGGGGGCGGCACCTGGGCCATTCGGGAGACCAACGGCGTTCCCGGCCTCCAATACGAGAACAACCACCCCACGGCCGGCACCGGTGCGGGCTTCGACCTTCCCGTCGACGAACGCTGCGTAGACGGCGATCAAGTGGTCGCCTAATCGTACACCAGCGCACGGTAAACGTTAAACCGGCTGAAACACGCCCCTGTTTGTGCGCGTGGGAATGGCGGCAGCGCTCCTTGTGAGCCTCGCATTTGCAGGATGTTTTGGCGGCGACTCTGGCGAAACCGGTTCGGATGACCCAGATCCGGGAAATGGGTCAGGCGACAATCCGTGCCCCGGCGATGCGTCCGGATCGGACGAATCCATGGGTGAACCCAGTGACGATTCTTCCGAGAATGGCACGGGCAACGCCAGCATGTTGCATCTGCGCCAAGCGGGCAACGGAACCGGCAACCAGACTGGAAACGGCACCGACGACGGCGCAGCGGACGACGGCGATGACGGCTGCCCGGCATTGGAGAACTCCATTCCCAAGCCCATCGTTGGCGTGGATATCAAGACCGCCGCGGCTCCCGTGGATGTCACTTACGCGTACAATGCGTCCGATGCCGACGGTGACAACCTCACCTGGACCTTGGATGTCAATGGCGATGGCGTGATGGAGGCCGAAGGCAACCAGAATA
>JBFJWV010000287.1:0-1903 GCA_041623515.1 Thermoplasmatota archaeon
GCCAAGAAGTACGCCGCGCACATTGCCAACCTCTTGAGCAAACTCGGCAAGGTGGAGGTGGAACTTCACGGTCCCTACTTCCTCGATGAATTCAGTCTCGTTGACACGGCATTTGCGCCCCTGTTGCAACGCTTGACCCAACTCGCAGAAATCGACAGCAGCTTCACCTTGGATTCGTTGCCCAAGGTCAAGGCTTGGCAGAAGAAGCTGCTGGCCATGCCGGAAGTGAAACACTCCATCGACCCGGAATGGAAGGCCCTCAACGCGCAATACCTGCAGCGCTACGACAGCCACCTGGCTGGATTGGCGGCCTAGGTCACGACTTCCTGTTCGGCGGCCTTGTTGCCGCACCGCTCCATGGGGTTGGGGCATGACGCTCGCTTGGCGGCCAAGGCATCGGTGTACCAGTCGAGCTCGTTGAGGAAACGTTCCGCTCGTTTGGTGTAGCGGCCTTCGGGGTCGTTGCCTTCGTCATCGAACTCCTTGTAGACGTTGCTGACGGCGAACATGATGGAGGGTGAGACCATGCCCAATTCGCCCAGAATCGTTCGGTAATGGGGGGCCGCGCGCACCCCGCCGAAGGGGCCGGCTGAATAAGTCACAATGCCCCCCGGTTTGAAGTGGAATTCACTTTGGAAGTGGTCAAGGAGGTTCTTGAGCGCCGGGGGGATGCTGTGGTTCCATTCGCCGCCCACGACCACCATGCCGTCCGCTGCATTCAGGGTTTCATGGGCGTGCTGCATGCCTTCGGGTGCCGTCCCCTCGTCGTACTCTTTCCACATCAAATCCAACATGGGCAGGTCCAATTCCATGGCATCCAGCAATGCCACCTCGTGGCCCCGCGCTTCCAGTTGCTTGACCATGAACCGCGCCACCTTGATGCCTTGGCGGTCGCGGCGCGTGGAGCCATACAGCACGGCGTACTTCATGCGCTACGATAATCCGGCCGCGATGAAAGGCTTGGGGCCTGGGCTCAATTGTTAAGCACTGCCCGCAGCCGTGCTTTGCCCTGGCGCACGTGGTCCAAGGCGTTGTTCGCGTCGTCCATGCCGAACGGTTCGATGGTGGCTCCAATGCCGTGGAGTGCCGCAAAGTCAAGCATGTCCATCAGTTGCTTCCGGCCCCCGGTGCCGCTGCCTACGATGCGCTTGCTGCCTCCGATGAGTTGGAAGGCACCAAACGTGATGGGCTCCGGCGAGGCGCCGACTAGGCAGAGGGTTCCCAACGGGTTGAGCTTGGCAAGCGCCACGTCCCAATCCGCGGCGGCCGGTGCGGTGGCGATGATGAGGTCTGCCTTCTCGATGTCCGCCAACGATGCCACGTGACGACTGGCGCCCAGTGCCTTCGCGTCCGTCTCCTTGTCCATGGATCGGCTGACGGTGGTCACTTTGCAACCCATCGCCGCAGCAAACAGGACCGCCATGTGCCCCAGGCCGCCGATGCCAATGACAACCACGTGGTCGCCCGGCTTGGCGTACCTGCGCAGGGGAGTCCAAACGGTGACGCCGCCGCACAGAAGCGGTGCGGTGCGGGCCCCATCCAAGGCATCCGGAATGGGCACCGCCAGGCGCTCGTCAGCAACCACATGACTGGCAAATCCGCCGTAGCGACCGCTGGCCGTCGCTTGGTTTTGGCGGCAGAAATTGTCCCGGCCTGAGGTGCACGCCGGGCATGTTCCGCACGACACACTTTGCCATCCCACGCCGACCCGGTCGCCCACTTTGAGGGACCGGATGCCGGCCCCCACTTCATCGACGGTGCCCACGATTTCGTGCCCGGGGACCAGTGGAAAACCATCGGTGCCCCAATCGCCGTCCACGAGGTGAACGTCGCTGTGGCAAATTCCGCAGTGGTCCACCTTCACTTTGACTTGGTGCGTTCCCACCTCGGGCTCGTAGGAGAA
>JBFJWV010000288.1:0-1901 GCA_041623515.1 Thermoplasmatota archaeon
CTCCACTACGTAAAGCGGGAAATGGCCGCGCCCGAAGGGTTGCGGCGCGTCCCGGTCAGCCCGGACGGGTGGATGGATCCCCACGCCGAATCCGCCGAGGAATATGCGCCCACGGATAGCCCGGCCGCCCTCGCCCTGAGCGACGGCAAGAACACGCCGTTCGCGTTCCCCTTGGTGGCCGCCGGCTTGCTTGGGGCCGCGTTCTGGCGCCGCCGCTGAACTAGTGGTGCCAAACTTCCGGCAAGTGAACGTCCGGGGCTGGCCCAGGCCGCAAGGTGCGCTCGAACGCATCGTACGCAATGGCCGCCGTGTTGCCTTGTCCGCCGGTAGGCGTGATGTGCATGTCCGTTTGGGTGTGGCTGAAGAAGCCCGTTGAATCAAACGAGGTGTAGTGCAAGGCGTCCGTGTCATGGGCATCGAACGCAATGGGGCGCCACGGACCATCATGCATGGTGGCACCGTCAACAGGGACCTGCATCCAGAACCGGGTGACCCGCTCTGGAGCCGACCCGCGACTCACCATGGCGGACTGGGTTTCGTACGCACCGTGACCCGCGTCGTCCAGGTATTGGTGGACGCGAATGTGAGAAGGCGTGTTGCCAAACGGCGGCCACACCACGAATGCTTCCTCCGTCAAGCCCGTGTGGAAATCTGCATCGGCTGCAACGTCGGCCAATTCGCCTTCTGGCAATGACCACAGGGCCAACAGGAACTGCCGCTCCGGGCCGTCCAGGTCCCATTCCGGGCGTTCGATGGCGACGCCAACCCAGCCCCAGGCGTGGTCCACGCACTGCACGGTCGTGTGCCAGTGGCCGGACGCGCCGGTGGCGGTCACTGGCAAAACGGGCGCCACGTTGCCCAGGGAACCAATGCGTGGATTGGACATCTCGTCCATGATGTCACGGACCACCCATGGCTCGGGTGGACCGTATGGGCGGTACGTTTCCAAATCGTAGATGGAAACCCCCGCAACTTCCGAGCAGCCCCGGTCCTTGGCCCACGGCACATCCGGCGCGGGCTCACTGGTGACATCATCGACCTCGGCCGCGTCCGCCGGAGCATCCGGCTGAACGCACCCCGCCAAGGCAACCACCATCAACAACGCAACAACGCGCATTGCCGCTCCATGGCACGAGCGGTTGATGAGCATTGCCGGAGCGCCGGCAACAAGCATCGCGGCATCTGGGGACATTCCCCCCTCACCCAACCGTTCAATAGGTGGACCCCAGTGGAACACCTCGGCGGGCAACCTGAGGCTCCAGAGGGGGAGGCTCAATTCTTGTTACCAAAATACGGCTAACACCCAACCGACGCCAAAGGTTGTCCGTCCTTAGCAACCCGACTCGGCCCTACTTTGATTTGGCCTTGAAGACGCGGTACCCAATCGCCCCGACCCCGGCGGCGACAATCAACCACATCCACCAGGCGAATCCGAAGGCACCCCCCACCGAAACGTGCTCTGTGTACGTCTCCGTGGTGCCGTCGTCCACGAAGGTGCATTGCAAAACCACGTCGTACGATCCGCTGGCCGAATAGGTGTGAATGAACGCGTCCGGAGTGGCATCCCCCTCGAATGTGCCCAGCTCATAGGCGGTGCCATCGCCCATGTCCACCGTGTAGGAAACCGTGCCGGCAAACCCGAATTGGCCCGAACGGATGGAATGAACGCGCGCGTCCAAGCCGCCGTCCGGGTTGACGAAAAAGCTGCACGCCGATGCCGTCGGTGCAAGCAAAAGCGCCACGACGAAGAGTCGCCACATCAGGAAGCTAAAGCACGGCGGCCGCATTAACTTACGCTTGGTCAGATTTTGGTCAATTTGGGCTCGCCCGGATTTGCGGTGGCTTCGCTCGAGCGAAGCGGGAGGGAAGGCGCTGCATTTCCGGGTTGGCCCACGAAGTGA
>JBFJWV010000289.1:0-1895 GCA_041623515.1 Thermoplasmatota archaeon
GGCGAAGGGCTCCAGCTTGTGGCCCATCAAGCCATTTTGCAGGGCAAGAACCGCTGCGTCCGGTGGAACGTGGGGCGCCCATGCGCGCCATGCTTGCACGGTGGATCGGCACTTGGTGGCCAGCACCACGACGTCCACGTCCAACGGCCGCGGTTCGACAACGGTGCGCGCCTGAACGGACGTGGTGCGGCCCTGCGCGTCCGTGGCAACCAATCCGGAAGCAGCGATGGATTGGGCCGCCGCATCCGTTCGGCAGGCAATCCACCCCCGGTGGCCTGCTTCCAAGGCTCGCGCGGCAACAAAGGCCCCAATGGATCCAGGGCCGATCAGCAAAAACTTGCGCACACCCGTCATTCCATTCCATCCATTTAGCCTGTCAACCCCCCCGCTTCGTGTCCGATGTGGAACCGGTGGGCCCCGTGTGGCACGTGCAACCAGACCCCTTCATTTCCACTGCTCCGTTATATCCCAGTGCGTGTGGCAGGGGATGTTGCGTCAGAGTACCTTCATCGGACTCGCCCTCACGAAGAAATGGGCGCATCTCGCATAGGGATGCCAGGAACAATGCAGCTACAACAAACGGTCCAGGATTCGCAGCTGCAGGCCAAGTGGGACGGCTTTTTGCAAGACCATTGCAAAGAACGCGTCGTCGACGTGGCCCTGGACTACCCGGAGACCCGCAGCGTCGTGATTCACTTCAATGACTTGCAGCTGCGCGACCCGGATTTGGCCGAATTGGTGCTGCAACGACCCAGCCACGCGATGCGCGTGGGTGCGGCCGCCATGCACCAAATCGATGTGCCGGTGGAGCCGAAACCACGGCTCCACCTGCGCATCACCGGCCTGCCCGAATCCCAACGCCATCTCCCCCGTGAGTTGCGCGCTGAACACTTGGGTAAGCTCCTCGGAATTGACGGGCTGGTCAAGAAAATCACGGAGGTCCGCCCCATGATTTTCGAGGCCGTGTTTGAATGCAAATTCTGCGCCAACCAAGAGTTCGTGCTCCAGGAAGAAGAGATTCTGATGGAACCCGTTGCGTGCAGCGCCTGTGAAAAAACGGGACCTTGGAAGCTGCGCGAAGAAGAATGCAAATTCGTGGACCACCAAAAGGTCGAGATTCAGGAGAACCCGGAAGGGCTGCGCGGTGGCGCCCAACCGGAACGCCTCACCATTCACCTGCAGGATGACCTGGTTCACTGTGTGAGCCCAGGCGACCGCATCCGCATGAACGGCATTCTCCTCACGCAGGCGCGGCGCCAAGGAACCGTCAAGCGCACCGAATTCAACAAGATCCTCCACGGCGTCAGCGTCGAGCTCCAGCAACAGGAATTCGAGGAAATTCACCTCACGCCAGAGGACGAAGACGAAATCCTTGCGCTCAGTCGGGACCCACGCATTTACGAGCGCCTGCGTGCCAGTTTTGCACCAACCATTTACGGCTTGGAGACCGAGAAGGATGCCTTGATTCTGGCCCTTTTCGGCGGCGTTGCCAAGCATTACAAGGACGGAAGCCGGAACCGTGGCGACATCCACATTCTGATGGTGGGTGACCCCGGTGTGGCCAAGTCCCAGTTGCTCCGCTACTTGTCCAAGCTGGCACCGCGCGCCATCTTCACGAGCGGCAAGTCCGCGTCGGCCGCCGGTCTGACCGCAGCCGCGGTCAAAGACGAATTTGGCGAAGGCCAATGGACCCTGGAAGCCGGTGCCCTTGTGCTCGCCGACAACGGTGTGTGCTGCATTGACGAATTGGACAAGATGACCAGCCAGGACCAGTCCGCGATGCACCAGGCCATGGAGCAGCAAGAAATTAGCATCGCCAAAGCGGGCGTTTCGGCCACGCTGAAATCGCGCTGTGCGGTCGTCGGAGCGGCCAACCCCAAACTGGGCCGCTTTGA
>JBFJWV010000290.1:0-1866 GCA_041623515.1 Thermoplasmatota archaeon
GAGCAATTGGACTTCCTGGTTGCTGGCATCGGCATCAACCTCAATGGTTCGGTGGGCGATTGGCCGGATGAGTTGCGCGCATCGGCCACCACGCTCGAGGCCGAAATCGGTGCGGATACGTGCATCGAGGACACGGAGGAATTCTTCCTGGAAGCCATCGAAGGTTGGCTCGAAAAAGTGGCCCAGGGCCGCACATCGGAGATTCTCGATGCGTTTCGCCGCCGGGATGCATTGCGAGGAGCCACCGTCGAGGTGGATGGCCTGCGCGGCCGCGCCAACGGAATCGATGACCAAGGCCGTTTGTTGGTGGATGACACGCCGATTGCAGCCGGGACCGTGACCATCGTCGCCTGACGACCTTCTACGTCATCCGTCGAAGCCTCCTTCGCTGGGGTTATTAGGGGGGCTCCCGAGACAACGTCCAACCATGGTCGTTGGCATCACATCATACGGGGCGTACGTGCCCCGGCACCGCATTTCAAGCAAGGAAATCGCGCGTGTTTGGGGAGACGATGCCAACATCGGCGCAGCGCTCGGGATCCACCAAAAGTCAGTTCCGGGCCCCGACGATGACGTGGCCACCATCAGCGTGGAAGCGGCCCGCCAAGCGATGCGACGCGCACCCACGTCCGTGGACGACATCGGGGCAATTTACGTCGGCAGCGAATCCCATCCGTACGCTGTCAAGCCCACCGGGACCATCGTCCAAGCAGCGTTGAGCGCGCCACCGACCATGACCATGGCGGACTTTGAATTCGCATGCAAAGCGGGAACGGCCGCCGTCCAAGTGGCCATGGGATTGGTCCAATCGGACATGGCGACCACCGTCCTGGCCATCGGTGCCGACACGAGCCAAGGGGCGCCGCGCAATGCTCTTGAGTACTCGGCCAGCGCAGGCGGCGCGGCATTGTTGCTGGGGACGGACAAGAAGCAAATCATTGCCGAGATCAATCACACCGCCAGCTTCACCACGGATACGCCAGACTTCTGGCGCCGGGAGGGACAAAAATATCCCAGCCACGGCGAACGCTTCACCGGTTTGCCCGCCTACTTCCGGCATGTGGCCGAAGGCAGTCGCCTGGTGATGGACAAGGCCGGAACAACCGCTGACGATTACGACCACTGTGTCTTTCACCAACCCAACGGCAAATTCCCCCAAAACGCGGCCCGGCAACTGGGCTTTAGCCAGCCGCAGTGGGAAGCCGGCCTCCTGGCGCCCCGCATCGGCAACACGTACAGCGCCGCGGTCTTGCTCGGCTTGTGCAACATCCTTGACGTGGCGGATGCAGGCGACCGGGTCTTCATGTGCGGCTACGGCTCCGGCGCAGGCAGTGACGCATTCGACATCACCATCACGAAGAACATCCGGGACTTCGACCGCTCCGAGCGGGAGCAGCTGGAGACCCAGTTGAGCATCACCAACGAGATTGATTACGCGCTCTACGCCAAAACCCGCGGGAAACTGCACATGGGGGCCGACGCATGAGCCGCGACGTGTTCGTCTTGGGCGCCGCCCACACGCGCTTCGGGGAGCAATGGGACAGCAGCTTCCGCCACTTGCTCACGGAAGCCGGCATGGCGGCCATTCAGGACGCACGGGTTCACGGCGAGACCATTGACGAAGTGTTTGTCGGGAGCATGAGCACGGGAAAATTGCTCGGCCAAGAACACGTCGCACCGCTTCTTCTCGAC
This sequence comes from Thermoplasmatota archaeon, assembly GCA_041623515.1. Classification (GTDB taxonomy): domain Archaea; phylum Thermoplasmatota; class E2; order JACPAO01; family JAHFTW01; genus JBFJWV01. The sequence continues at coordinate 1,693 of JBFJWV010000290.1, forward strand.
GGTGCGGGCCTGGCTGACTTGCATGTGCCTGCCACCCGCGTGGAGGCGGCAGCCGCATCCGGCGGCGTTGCCATGCGCCAGGCGGTGCAAGCCATCCGAAGCGGGTCCGCCGACCTGGTGGTCGTGGGGGGCATCGAGAAGATGACGGATGTCTCCGAAGCCGACCAAGCCGCC
>JBFJWV010000291.1:0-1784 GCA_041623515.1 Thermoplasmatota archaeon
GCTTTTCACCCAGGAATTGGTCCAGTTTCTCCTTGGCGATGTCGGTTACCGTCATGGTGACGGAGAATTCGACCTTGGCGGTGCCCTCGCCGGAGCCAGTCTGCACGGTTTCGCTCATGATTCCAGATGCGGGCCACGAGGCGATTAAGGTTTGCTTACTCCGGCAACTGGGAGACAATGTGCACGAGGGCCAGTTTGGCCGGTGAATCCTCCTCTTGCAGAGCAACCGGCGTGCCGGCATCGCCGCTGCGGCCGATGCGGGGGTCAAGGGGAATGCGACCCAAGAACGGGATGCCCATGTCCTTGGCCATGGCCTCGCCGCCGCCTTGGTCGAACAAGTCCAGCACGACATCGAAGGCGCCGGTGTCGTCTGCCGTGGCTTGGACCTGGGTAGCGCCCGTGTCCAGCTCAATGGTGGCATTGGGCGCCGTGGTGCCATGGATGTGCATGCCCGCCATGTTTTCGATGACGCCCAACACGGGCATCTCCAACTTCTTGGCAAAGTTGACCGACTTGCGGACATCGCCCACGGCCACTTCTTGCGGCGTGGTCACGAGGATCATGCCGTCGGCGTCCGGGATGTTTTGGGCCACGGAAAGCGGTTCGTCGCTGCTGCCCGGCGGCAGGTCCACGACCAGGTAATCCATGTCACCCCATTCCACATCACCCAGGAATTGACCGATGACTTGCATCTTGATGGGGCCCCGCCAGACGACCGCTTGGTCGCCTTCGGGCAGCAAAAATTGCATGCTGACCACGCGCAGGTTTTCGTGGCCGGGAACGGGCACGGGGACCAGGCCACCCTCTTCGGATTCCTTGATGCCCGCATCGCGAATCCCCAGCATGGTGGGAACGTTGGGTCCGGTGAGGTCCATGTCCAGCAAGCCGACGATGTGGCCTTGCTTGGCGAGTGTCGCGGCCAAATTGGTGGCGACCGTGGATTTGCCGACGCCGCCCTTGCCGCTGGCGACGATGAACTTGTGCTTGATGCGCTTCATGTTGTTGATGATGCGCACACGCCGCTGCAATCGCTGGGCCGCGCGGTCGTCCGGCGCCCCGGTTTGATTGGGGTGGGCGTTGGGGTTCGCCATGGGAATTTGCGTCGGTTGCTCGCCGCTCACGGTGCCGCCCACTTGGGCGCCCTACTTCAGGGTTCAGGCGATGTCTTGACGATGCCAGGTCTCAACGTGCCGCTTGACTTCGCGCCGCTGCGCTGCAGTCAGTCCTTTGACCGCGTCCAGGGAGCGGAGGAACTGGTTTCGCTCCAATTGCGTGACCTTGGCGTCCCGGAGCATTTCCTGCATGGCGCGGAACAATTCATGGGGCAGGAAGCCCAGTTTTGCTTCAACGGTGCCAAGGCGGTGATCGCGCAGCAATTCGTCGATGTGCCTCTCGAGGATGCCCGTGGAGCCTTCGTCGAGACGGCCTTCCAAGAACAAGCGGCGGGCGCGGGCGCGGTGCTCCCGCAGGGCTTCGCGCAATGCATCCGGGTTGTCCCGTGTGCTGGCGACTCGTTCGTCCGCGCGGGCCAGTTCCTTCCGCAGCAGCCCCCGCTTGCGTCGGAGCCGCAATGCGCCGAAGCCGGCGAAGAGGAGCGTGAGGATGAGACCGAGGGTGAAGAACGTGGATTCCTGATTTTCCGGCGAAAATGCATTGCTGACCCAATTGCTGGGCTGGTGGCCGGGGTACACCCGCAACCCGACCGAGTTCTGCTGGCCCGCATCGTTGACGGCCTGCACGCGAATGAGGTGCTCGCCCCGTTCTTGATACGCATGCTCAAACAC
>JBFJWV010000292.1:0-1781 GCA_041623515.1 Thermoplasmatota archaeon
ATCCTGGTCAGTCTCGCGATTGGTGTTGGCCTGATTGTGTTCGTGGCCTTGCGCAGCAAGCACGACGAGTAGCCACTACTTCTTGTGCTGCGCTTCGTACATGACGCCGATTTCGTCAACGGTGGTCGCGTCGGCGGCGCCCTTGTCGTCGCGCCAGCGGCCGCTGAAGCGCGGGAATCGGGCGGCGAGACCTGAGCCGGCACGGTACTGCCCCCATGCGGCGCGGTGAATGGGGCTCAGCGTGATTTCCGCGGCCTGAACCTCCATGACCACTTCGGGCCGAATCCACACGTCGGGAACCATTTCCGAATCCACGTCCGCGGGCTTCTCCTGCATGACCAAATCTTGGAATCGGTCCTTGAGGCCCTTGAGCGTCTCGTCGTCAAAGCCCGTGCCCAGTTTGCAAATGGATTGGAATTGCCCCGTCGCTGCGTCGCGGGTCGCCATGAGCAGCGCTCCGTACCAACCGGCCCGCCGACCGCGGCCCATGAAGGCGCCGATGACGACGAGGTCCATGGTGTCCACCAAATCTTCGGTGTAGTCGGTCTTGTACTTGATCCAGTCAAAGCCGCGGTTGCCGGCCTTGTACACGCCGTCCATGGACTTGCACATGATGCCCTCGGCGCCGTCGCTGACGGCGGTTTGGAAAAACTCCTCCATGGTTCCTTCGTCTTCGCACACGGCCATTGTGGACAGCCGCACCCGGTCATTGAGTTCGAATAGCTCAGGGATGCGTGCCCGCCGGGCCTCGTACGATTCCTGCATGATGCTTCCCTGAGCGGCCATGCAATCGAACAAGAACACGGCAACCGGCACCTCGTCCATGACGGTGGCCGCTGCGGTGCCACCTTCCGCCAACGCGGATTCCTGGCGGGCATCTTCCCCCAAGCCGGTTTTGCGCCCGCGCCGCCGGCTGATGTCCTGGAATGGCCGCATTTTGCCCGTTGCAAAATCCATGGCCACCACTTCCCCTTCGACGATGACATCCTTGCCCCGGACGGCGTCGCGCAACTGGTGCTGGACATCGGGGAATTGGTCCGTCAATTCCTCCATGCGGCGGCTGAACAAGCGCACGGGCCCCTGGGCGGGCACATGGCATTGCAGCCGCAGCCCGTCGTACTTGTACTCCAGAGCCGAACGGCCATTGTGCTTGTCAAGAATTTCACCCAGTGTTTTGAGACGCTCGGCGGCCATGGGACGCAGCGGCACGCCCATGGTGACATCCAAAGCGGCCAAGGCCTCCAGCCCGTCAATGGCCAGCACGCGGGCAACCCGTGCCAAGTCGCTGCACACATCGTAGGCGCGTTCCAATTGCACCCGCACGTGTTCATGCTCGGTGCGATCGTCGGCTTCCATTTCAGTGACGGAGCGAACGCCGCGGCCCAGGTGCCATGCGGCCAGAGCATCGAGGAACGTCATGTCGGCCACGCCGAGCCGTGCCCGGCCGGCCACGGTGCGGACAATGTACCGGCATTCGAGCGGCGTGGTGTCACGGAACAATTTGCGCAGCAAGGCCAGCTTCTTGTCTTGGCTCCCCGCACCGGCCACCAAGGCAATTTCACGAAGGCGGTCAAAGACCTCGACGACTGTGGGCGCATCGGAGCCGAACAAACTGGCCTGCTTGGTTCCCCCGGTGCCCTGGAGCGCATCCTCCGCGGCACGGCCCAGGTCACCGACGGCGTGGTACAGGGACTGCACATCCGAGCGGCCGGATTCATCCCCGATCGCGCGCAAAATCATCTTCTCCGCCAGGCCCAGTTCGATGCCTTCCCAGTCGGGTG
>JBFJWV010000293.1:0-1774 GCA_041623515.1 Thermoplasmatota archaeon
GCGACGCCGGGACCATCCCGTTCGGAGTTGTTTCCTACTTCGACTTCAGCTTGCCCTTGATCTTGACCGCCGGCCTTTCGTACGTGTCGCTGGGCCTCGCGGCGTGGTTGCTGGCGTGGCACCATGCCAAAGCAGTCACCGCTCGCGCGAAGCACAGCCTCCAACTCATCGCCTTCGGTTTGGCTGCATTGGCCATCGCAGGAATCGTCCGCCTGGCCGCCATCTTCGTACTGGTCCCCGAAGTCATCGACAACGCATGGATCACTCCAAACCTGCGCTGGGTATCGGTGTCACAGGTCATCGGTGGGCTGGTGGGACTCGGCTTTGCAACAAGCGCCCTGTTGCGCCTGCAGGGGGAAGAATCGGGACGACGCAGCGCCTTGTTGCTTGCCACATTTGCGGGCCTTCTTGGTGGATTGGCGGTGCTCGACTACCGGGGGCCATTGGGTGCTTTGGCTGAAGGAACCATTGCGTTGCTCTTTCCCCTCATCATCACGTATGCCATGGTCCGGCACCAATTGTTTGGCGTCGACGTGAAGGCCCGCTGGACCGTCAAGGCATCCACATTGGCCGGCGTATTCGTCGCCGTCGGCTTTGCCGCAACGGAAGCGGCGACGGAGTTCTTCGGCGCCACAACGGGCAGTGCCTACGTTGGCATCGCCGCGACCGCGTTGCTCGTGTTTGCCATCAGCCCGCTTCAGCGCATGGCTGAACGGGTTGCCCGCAGCGCCGTGCCGGACGCCAAGCCCGTCATGGCCATGGATGCCAACGAAAAAGCGGCGGCGTACGAGGAGGTTGTTCGGATGGCTTGGCTTGATGGCAACTTGTCCGCGGCAGAGCGGCGCCAACTGGATGCAGCCAAGTCACGGCTTCAGCTGTCCGATGGGGTGGCAGCTCGCGTCGAAAAAATGGCGCTCGCGGACCTTGCATAAAGCACTCAGAAGAAATCGTCCAACTTCGCTTTCTTCACTTTGTCATTGTTGAACAATGACTCGACGGCCGATTCAAGCAGCAAAATGCGTTGCTTGGTGTACGGGTCGATGTTGTACCGGTCGGCAATCTCCTTTGAGATTTCCAGGTACTTGCGCACGGACCCTTCGTGCACGGTCAACGTCAGCTTCGGGTTGCCGCACTTCAGGCATTCGCCTTTCAGGGGCATGCGGCGGTACTTGGCGTTGCATTGCACGCAGCGCACTTTCTGCTTGCTGAACGCCTTCAGGTTGCCCATCAAGTCAGGCAAGAAATGGGTGCCAATCACCTTGGCTCCCACGTCCGCCTCATCAACGGCGCGGGTCTTCCGGCCCAATTCCATCTGCGCCGTCATCTTATCCATCATGGTCTCCAAGACCTTGTACGCGGACTTGGCCGGCCCTTCCGCAATGTCATGGGTGTCGTGCGTGAAGCCGAACCCTTCGTACTGCTCGGGCTTGCCGATGCGCTCCTCGACGAGGCCCATGATGGAGGCCACTTCCTTGGCGTGCGCGTGCCGGGTGGTTGCCTCAAAGAATTCCACGGGGTAGCGCGACAAGGTGTCCACGTTGTGGGCCTCCTTGTCAATTTCATTGGGGTCGAGGCGCGTCGTCAACACCAGTGGCAAATCCATCAACCCCCCGCGCCGGTCCGGCACGAGTTGGCGGCTGAAGTTGATGAGGCCGTCCATGAGCAACATGGCGGCATCCTCGTCGCCGTCGCAGTTGCGTCGCTTGGCGGCATGAAAATAGGGGTGCCCGTAGTGGCATTGGGCGTTGGTGTATCCAATGATGCGGGTCAACAC
>JBFJWV010000294.1:0-1706 GCA_041623515.1 Thermoplasmatota archaeon
CTGTACCCCGAGTTCCTTGGTGAATACTACCAAGCCAACGCGGCGGAAGACTGGAACGAAGTCAAGTCCGAAGCGATGGACATCCTGCAAAAGGAAGCCGAACTCGCTGAAATTGTGCAGCTGGTCGGTTCCGACGCGCTGCCCGCCGAACAACAGGTGACCCTGGAAACGGCTCGCCTGCTGCGTGAAATTTTCCTGCAGCAGAACGGTTTCGATGCAATCGACGCCAGCAGCAGCTTGTCCAAGGACTACCAAATCTGGAAGACCTGCCTGCGCTACGACGCCATGGCCCAGGAAGCCCTGGCCGGCGGCGCCGATGCGAAGGACTTGGTCGGCATGCCTTTCTCCGTCACCTTGGCCCGTGCTCGTTTCGTGGCCGACTTCGACAAGGAGTGCAAGAAGGCCAACAAGCAGCTCGAAGAGGGCTTTGCGAACTTGGGCGCCACCACCGTGGAGGTTGAGGCATAATGGCTCAGAAGGAATACAAGACAATCCGGACCGTCAAAGGTCCCCTGGTTTTCGTGGAGAAGACCCACGCCGTCGGCTACGGTGAACTCGTTGACCTGAAGCTGCCCGATGGCAGCGCCCGCCGCGGCCAAGTTCTCGACACCAGCACCGACCAAGTGGTTGTGCAAGTGTTCGAGGGCACCGACGGCATTGACAACGACCAAACCACGGTCAAGTTCCTCGGTGAGACCATCAAGTTCGGTGTGTCCAAGGACATCCTGGGCCGCGTGTTCAGCGGTGCCGGTGCCCCCATCGACGGTGGCGCGGACGTCATCCCCGACGAGTACCGGGACATTCTCGGTGCGGCCATCAACCCGTACAGCCGCCAGAGCCCCAGCGACTTCATTCAAACCGGCATCAGCACCATTGACTGCAACAACGCGTTGGTGCGTGGCCAGAAGCTCCCGATCTTCTCGGGCAGCGGTTTGCCCCACAACGACATTGCTCTGCAAGTTGCCCGCCAAGCCAAGGTGCGCGGCGGCGACGAAGACTTCGCTGTGGTGTTTGCGGCAATGGGCATCACCAACGAGGAAGCCAAGAAGTTCATGAACGAGTTCGAGCGCACCGGTGCTCTCGAACGCGCCGTCATCTTCCAGAACCTCGCAGACGACCCGGCTGTGGAGCGTCTCTTGACGCCCCGCTTGGCTCTCACCGCCGCAGAATACTTGGCGTACGACCTCGGCTACCACGTGCTCGTCATCTTCACGGATGTCACGAACTACTGTGAAGCCCTGCGTCAAATCGGTGCGGCTCGTGAAGAAGTTCCCGGCCGCCGTGGCTACCCCGGTTACATGTACACTGACCTGGCCAGCTTGTACGAGCGCGCCGGTGTCATCAAGGGCCGCAAGGGCTCCGTGACCCAGTTCCCGATTCTCACCATGCCCGGTGACGACATCACGCACCCCATTCCTGACCTGTCCGGTTACATCACCGAAGGCCAGATTGTGATTAGCCGTGAACTTCACCGCAAGGGCATTTACCCGCCAGTCAACGTTCTGCCTTCCCTGAGTCGGCTCATGAACGCCGGTATCGGTGGCGAAAAGACCCGCGACGACCACAAGAAGGTCAGTGACCAGTGCTACGCTCTGTACGCCGAAGGTCGTGACCTGCGCGGTCTCGTGGCCATCGTCGGCAAGGACGCGCTCTCCAAGCGCGACCTGCAGATTCTGGACTTCGCCGAAGCCTTCGAGGACAAGTAC
>JBFJWV010000295.1:0-1706 GCA_041623515.1 Thermoplasmatota archaeon
ATTACAACGGCCTCATCCTCGCCTTCCAGACGATCTTCGGTAAGTTCTGGCGCTCCAGCAGCATCTACATCTTGTTCCTGCGCGCCATGGGAGCCAAGATTGGCAAGGAAGTGGTGTTCAACACGCAGCATGTCTACGACTTGGACATCCTCGAGGTTGGCGACCGCACGGTCATCGGCGCCAACGCAAGCATTCTCGGCCACGTGGGCGAGAAGAACCAATTGGTGCGGGCCCCGGTCAAGATTGGCTCCAGGTGCACCGTGGGCCAGTACACGAACATCTTCCCCGGCGTCACCATGGGTGACAACTGCCATGTGGGCGCCATGAGCCTGGTTCCCAAGGGCATGACCCTGGACAGCAACGCCATTTACGGCGGTGTGCCGGTGAAGAAAATCCGCGACTTGGAGCCCGGCCAGCGACCCACGAGCGACGACGTGTCCGCCACGACGGGTACGCCCAAGGGAACGCCGCGCGAAAGCTGAGGCCAATCCGCTTAAGCGGTTCCATGCGTCGGCGGCCTCGTGACGCGTCTGCAAGCCGCCGAACGTTCCATGCAAGTGGAATACGCCATTCGTGACGTCGTGATTCCCGCACGCGCTTTGGAAAAGCAAGGTCATGAGGTTCTGAAGCTCAACATCGGCGATCCGGTCGCGTACGGTTTCCAGCCGCCCCAACACATGATGGATGCCATCTCGAAGGCAGTCCACGACGGGCACAATGGGTACACCGCCAGCGAAGGCGACCCCGAATTCGTCGAAGCCATCGTCAACCGGGAGAAGCGCCGCAACGGAATCAATTACGCGGCTGAGGATGTGCTGGTCGGAACCGGCGTGACCGAGGTTCTGCAAATGCTGCTGGGCGCCGCGATTCTGCCCGGCGACGAGGTTCTGATTCCAGGGCCCACGTATCCGCCGTACGATTCCTTGGTGAAGTACTTCGGAGGGACTCCGGTCCACTACCGGACCGTCGAGGAAGAAGACTGGCAGCCCGATGTGGACGACCTGCGGGCCAAGATGTCGGACAAAACCAAGGCCGTGTGCCTCATCAACCCCAACAACCCCACGGGGGCACTCTACTCGGAATCCGTCATCAAACAATTCACGGACATCGTCGGCGAACACAGCAACCAGTGCTTCATGGTCAGCGACGAAATCTACGATGACATGACGTTCGACGGCAAGCAAGTGGCCAGCGCCGCCATCGCGCCAGACGTGCCCATGGTGACCTTGAACGGCATGAGCAAAGTGTACCTTGCACCGGGATGGCGTCTCGGCCACAGTTTGTGGAACGACCCGACCGGCAGCCTCGCCGACATCAAGGAGGGGTGCCTGAAGGTCGCCCGCAACCGCATCTGCGCCAGCACCATCGCCCAGAAGGCGGCCGCGGCCGCCCTCAATGGGCCGCAGGACCACATCCAGCAAGTCAACGACGCGCTGCGCCCCCGGCGCGATTTGGCCGTCAAGCGACTCAACGAAATCGAAGGCGTCAGCAGCGCCAAGCCGGACGGGGCGTTCTACGCGTTCCCGCGATTGGACTGCATGGCCGACGGAAGCGCTCCCTGGAAAACGGACAAAGAATTCGTGCTGGACTTCCTGAATGAGGAAAAAGTGCTCACGGTGCATGGGTCCGGGTTTGACACGGAATACGGCGCCGACCACTTCCGCATCGTCATTCTGCCCGATACCCCCATATTGGAGACCGCTTTC
>JBFJWV010000296.1:0-1702 GCA_041623515.1 Thermoplasmatota archaeon
CGGCCTCCGATCTGACGAGTCGGGAACGTGGCGGACGATGGGGGGTATCTTCGCCGACTTGGAACCCCTATATGAACGAAATGGGGGCCGCCTACTGGCCCGATTCGTCATCCCAAGGCACTTCGCGCTTGGGAACCTCAATGGATTCGGCCAATTCAACCAGCCTTTCCGGAAGTTCGTCGCCCTTGCCGTCAGCAATTTGTTGTTGAACCCAGACAATCACGGCATCGCTGTTGTTGCGAATGTCATATTCGTCCCGGATGCCCACGAAGGCCTGCGTCATCTTGCGCTCTTGGGCAGCAGAAAGATGCTTGCGCAGCGTGTGACCACTGGTGCGCCGCCGCTCCGTGTTCTCCCGGCTGTACACTTCGCGCAAATCGTGCTCTGCGTAGTAGGCGGATTTGATTTCCGAGCCTTCTCGCTCGCCTCCGGGCACAAGAGTGGGGACGCGGCCCTCTGTTTAAGCCACTTTCACTGCACGCCTACGCGGCATGGACGACCGATGCTTTGCCACGCTTGACGAGCAAATCGCCAATGTTCTGCGGAACCGTGGCCAAGTCACCCTCCTTGAGCAGGTAGGTTTGCATGTCGGGACCAACGAAGGGCGGGATGTCGCCCAGTGCCTTGATGGTCACGCTGCCGTCGTCCGGCACGTCCGCAGGAACGTGCACAGGCTCGGTGGGCACCTCAGGCGGCTCGGGCACGCCTTCCATGTCCTGGTCGGCATCGGATTCGGGTACCTCCGGCGCCGGGGGCGTGGCGCCAACCGGGTCGCCTTGGTCGATGGGTTCGACGCTGGTGCCCGCGAACACGGTCGTGCGTCCGGCGCGCAACACATCCAGCAGCCCGTCGTAGAGAATTTGCTCCTTGTTGGTCAGGCCCTGGGGTTCGCCACCCTCATTGGCATGGGCCAACGCCAATTGAGCAATTTTGCGCTCGCGCAGGGTCCACACGCTGTTGGCGGCATGCTGGGCATGGACCACGCGGTCCCGCAACATGGACACCTTGCGCGAAAAGGGGTCCTTGCTTTGCTCCCGCATGAATTCGGATTCGATTTCCTGCAGGAAACTGCGCAGGCGCTTCCAAAAGCCATCCGTGACGGGGGTGAGTCGGTTGCTGCGCTTTTCCTGTCGCAGCAAATCTTGCAAGGTCTCGTAGGAGACCTCATCCCCGTCCACGACGCCTCCATTGGCGCGTGTGGTTTAACGGCTTGCCGACCGCTTCTTCACGAGCGGGGCGCGATGGTGCCGGCTTGACGGGCGCACCAGAACACCGCGTGGTTGACGGGAACCTCGACTTCTTCCCCGGCGGCGACCTTGATTTTCTCGCCTCCCAGGGTCAATTCTTGGTCGAATCGCGGCACCATGCGGACGGTTTGGTCGCCAAAGACCGTGGCATCGCGGAAGGGGTCGAAATCCTTCAGTTGGTCGGGCTCCAAGGTAACCACCCGCAAGCCGGTCTTGCCGTGCAAACTGTCTGGCAAGCGAATGAGGCGCTTCACGTCGGCCGTCACCGGCTCATCGGTTTCTCCCTTGGACAAGGGCAGAGCGGCCTGGGCCAACACATGGTGGCAAATGCGCTTGACCACGCTGCCTTGCTCCAGGTAGCCTTTGGAAATGCGTTCCAGGGTGGCGGCGTCGAAACCGTCGAGGAATGAGTCCGCGCCCTTGTCGGCGACGCCGTCGAGATGCATGAGCCACGC
>JBFJWV010000297.1:0-1676 GCA_041623515.1 Thermoplasmatota archaeon
ACCCAATCATCGAGGGGAATGGAACCATGGATGGGATCGCGTGCGGAAACCGCCACGCCGGTGCCAACGCGGCATCGCTCTTCAACGCGCCTATGCAGGCGCCGCCACGGCGACGTCAGCGGAGCCCGGGCGGCGCGTGAACCAATCGGGACGTGCCAAGCGCGATGCAGCGAGCACGGCCACTCCGCCCGCGATGAACGCCATGATGTGAGCCGTCACTTGCACGCCGATGTTTTGACTGCGCAACAGCGAACCGATGGCCAATTTGTTCTCCGGGACGCGCCCTTCGTCCCAAAGCCAAAGGGGCATCTCCAGAAGGCCCGTCAAAGCAAAACCCGCAGCGGCAACCAACGCCAATGGCACCACGAGGCGTCGGCGCTCCCCTGCACCCAATGCGTCCATCACGCGGTACATGGTCCATGCGGCGAGGGCAGCACCCAGAACCCTGAGCAGAGCCAACAACCCCGGATGCACGGCAAAATCCAGCGTGGGGAACCGCGCCGCGTCGTACGTTGCCGCGAAGGTGTTGCCTTGGGCCCACAAGATCCACGAACTAAGTGCCATGATGGGCAACGCACCGTTGGATGGCAAATGGATGCCCGCGAAAATGGCCAATGGAATCGTGGCGAAAATCCAGGGCAGCAGGGCCGTGCCTCCAAATCCAGCCAGCAGACACCCCAGCAAACCGATGCCTGCACTGATGGTGAACGCGACGGTTGTGCGCGTGGCCGGGCGGTTGCCTTCCAGGGGCACGTCCATGGCCCGACGGAACCGGCGGGCGGCGAGCACCGCCGGTACCAAAGCGACGATGGAAAATGCCAGGCCCTGGCCATGGCTGCGAAGGGTGAAAATGAGGGTGCGACCCACTCCCGTCGCGGGGGTATCCACCGACGGGAGAGCCGTGGACAGAATGCCCGTCATGGCCAGAACGCCAATGACCGCCCATTCCACCCGTGCCAGGACGTACCAGGCCTCCATGGTGAATGGTTGGATGCGCGCATCTTCCAGCAGGGCCCGGGCATGCCACAGGCGCAAGAACAAGATGACCAGCCAGGCCACGGCGCTCAGTGCAGCCACGGGCAGCAACACGTAGAGCAAACCGGCCCCTTCCGTGGTTGCCGGTGTTGCAAGCATCACCTGCATGGAGCCGGTCACAACGACCGCCAGGAATGGGACCGCCAAGCAGGATGCGGCCAGCAATCGCCGGTGGAGCGCAGCCAGGTCGGCGCTTTCGCGGTCACGCCCGGCGGCCCGCGCAAAGCCAGATTGGGTGCCCCAAAGCAACACGAGGCCCGCGACGACCACCGGCAGAAGGACGGTTGCGGCACCATCGCCGCCGCTCAGGAGCGTATTCTGGCTCATGTTGGCTTGGCCGCTGCCCTCCACGGCGTTGAAGTTGGGAAAATCGCCCTGGACCAGCAGGACCAGCAGCCAGGTTGAGAACGCCACGATTGGCGCCGCCAGCAATTTTTGGCGCCAACGTGCGTGGCCCCATGCGACCGCGATGAGCGCGGCTCCGATGCCGCAAAGGAACGCCGTCAAGGCAACCAAGCTGCCCGCGGCTTCCAGTTGTTCGTTTTCACCTTGGCCCTGAAACGTCTCGTGTTGACTTTGTGCGCCCAATGCAAGACCGGTCACGACCAAGGCCGCGCCAATCAGCGTCAGTGGAATTCCCA
>JBFJWV010000298.1:0-1595 GCA_041623515.1 Thermoplasmatota archaeon
CCGTGATGCCGTAATCCAGGGCGGTATCCAAATCCAAGGGGCCGGTTCCGTTCAGTCGTCCAACGATGATGTCGTTCTTCTTGAGCAACTTCTCGTACTTGGCGACGTGGCCCGGCATCTCGTCAATGAACGCTTCAACGCGGTCCAGGTAGCTGGGGTCGCGGGGGAGATCGTACTTGACGCCGCCCGGGCGCATGTAGTTGAACGTGAGGCGGGCGCCGCACAGTTCCTCCATGAAGGACAGCAGTTCTTCGCGCTCGCGCAGGGCGTAGAAAATGGGCGTAATGGCGCCCAAGTCCAGGAAGAAAGTGCCCATCCAGAACAAGTGGTTGCACAGGCGGCTGATTTCAGCGGCAAACACGCGCAAGTGCTCCGCGCGCTCGCTGACGACTTGTTCATCGGGTCCGCCGAGGAGTTCCTCGACAGCCAAGCAGTAGCCGTGGTTGTTGTGCATGGCGGCCAGGTAGTCCATGCGGTCCGTGAGGGGCACGAACTTGACCCAGTTCATGCCTTCCGCGAGCTTTTCGCTGCCGCGGTGGAGGTAGCCAATGATGGGTTCCACATCGTGGACCATTTCGCCGTCCAGCTGCACCTTGAGGCGCAGCACACCGTGGGTGGACGGGTGCTGGGGGCCCATGTTGAGCTCCATCAAGTGGCTGTTGCCACCCAGGGGCCTCAGGATGGGGTCCTGGTCAAAGGTGGCCGGGATGCCGAGGTTGGCTGCGGTGCTCACCAGGAGCCCTCCTCTTGCGTGGTGAGAGTGACATCTTCGCCGTCTTTCATGGCGACGAATTGCTCGGGTTCAGAGTAGTCCTTGCGCATGGGGAAACCGGTCCAGTCGTCGGGGAGGAACATCCGGCGCAGGTCCGGGTGCCCTTCGAATTGAATGCCATACATGTCCCACATCTCGCGCTCGTGCCAGTTGGCGGCGGAGCAAACGTCGGTGATGCTGGGGCAAACGGTCGCTACCTCGTTGCCGTCTGCATCCACCTTGGGGATGCGGACCTTGAAGCGAACTTCTTGGAAGTCGTCGGCGTCGTTCGCCGGGCTGAGGAATGCGTAGAAGACCTCCATGTGAGGGGCCTTCTTGTCATCGCTGGCCGACAAGCAGCTGAGGATGTGCATCCCGTTTTCGCGGGCCAGGCGCGCCGCGAGGAACAGGTCGCGGGGATCGATGATGTGGACCTCATGGCCATCGGCCATGGTTTCCGTTTCGAAGGGGTGTTGCAATGCGTCGAACATCAGAAGCCCAACTCCACGGAATCGTTTTGGTCGCGGATCTTGGCTTGCAATTTCTGCAAGCCATCCATGAGGGCTTCCGGTCGGGGCGGGCACCCGGGGATGTAGACGTCCACGGGCAGAATCTTGTCCACGCCCTTGACGACGAAATAGGAGTCCTGGTAGGGCCCCCCGTTGATGGCGCAGGCGCCCATGGCGATGGCGTACTTCGGTTCGGCCATCTGGTCCCAGAGGTTCTTGATGCGGGGAGCCATCTTCTTCGTGACGGTGCCGGGGACGATGATGAGATCGCATTGGCGCGGCGAGGCGCGGGTTACTTCGGAGCCGAAGCGACTCATGTCGTACTGGGGCGTCGC
>JBFJWV010000299.1:0-1552 GCA_041623515.1 Thermoplasmatota archaeon
CCTCAGTGAACAGCTCACAAATGAAGAAGTCCATGTCCTCCAGGGTGTGGCCGATGCCGGGAACGGGGAAGAGCGTCTTCAGATCCACTTCGCTGCCACCGGTGGCGCTGCAGCGGGTCTCCGTAATTTCCGCGTCCACAGTTCCATCCGTGGCGTAATAGAATCCAGCGGTTCCGCCCACGATGGCCAACACGCCGAGCACGGCAAAAATGACGAGCTTCACGACACCCATGCGTTGCGCATGGCGCGTGGCGGTTCAAAGCGTTGTCCTACTTGGTGTCGTAGATGACGGTGCCGCCGTTGTCGGGGTCACGGTCGTAGATGATGGTGCGCTCCGACTTGGGGTAATACTTGACGAATGGATCTTCGCCGTCTGCACGCAGCGCTGCCATGCTGCTGCACGCCGAGCCATCCACCTCGAGTTTCCGCGTGATGCCCGGGATGGGGAGCTTGGTCTTGATGGTGACAAAGTCCTGGCCCAGTGCGGAGCAATCGGTGTCAATGACGGACGCCTGGATGGGCGTGTCCGTGACGTAGATGATGCCGATGATGCCACCCAAGGCGAGGACAACGGCGCCGACGATGGCTGTGATTTTTTGCCATTGCATCGAATCAGATGCTCGCTGCGACTTTGATGGCGCCGTACGCAATCAGGGCGATGCCCAGTACCAATTCCAGGTCCAGTAGTCCGACGACCAGCAGGATGCCCAGGACCAACGTGACGATGCCAACCAACAGGTCAGACTTTCCAGCCAACAACTTGCCCATGGGCAGGAAGCGACCAGGACCCTATGTGAAGGGTTCGGACCGACTTCACTCGCCCTTGCGATCGTCTGCGGCGGCGTAGTAGTACTCGCCCTTCTCGCGCTGTTGGCGATCCAGGCGGCTGCCTGGCTTGTTGATGCGCGGCCGGTGGGTGTCGTTGTCACGGCGGAACGTGACATCGGCCCCTTCGAGGAATTTGTTCATGCCTTCACGGATGTGGAACGGACCTGCACAGGTGCCGTTGACGCCGGGGTCGCCGCCAAACACCATCATGGAATCACTCACCAAGTCCAGGAAGTACACGTCGTGGTCAATGATGAGGGCACTGCGCCCTTGCTTTTCCATGACGCGCCGCACGGTCTTGGCTGCGGTGATGCGCTGGTTGGCGTCCAGGTACGCCGAGGGTTCGTCCATGAGGAAAATTTGGGCGTCCTTGACGAGGCACAGCGCGATGGCGACGCGCTGCAATTCGCCGCCGGACAACCGCTTGACCTTCTTTTCCATGAGTTGCGCAAGCTGCAAAGGCCGCGCAATTTCCGCAAATTCGAAGCCGGATTGCGCAAGCAATTCGGGGGCTTCGATGCTGAGCATTTCCGTCAGGGTCCCGTCGTAATCCGCCTTGATGTATTGGGGCTTGTACGACACCCGGACGTCGGCATCCACGTTGCCTTCGTCGGCCTCCAGGACGCCAGCGAGCATCTTGACGAAGGTGGTCTTGCCGGTGCCGTTGGGACCCACAACGCCGACCACTTCGCCGTGATGAATCGTTCCCGCACTGCCTTCGAGG